>NZ_JRVL01000057.1:0-16932 GCF_054823985.1 Acinetobacter sp. GN11
AATATTTGAAAAATTTGAACTAACAAGTAGCGAAAGGCGATTAATAAGAAATGAGTTTTATTGCATACCAAAACAAAATTACTGAAAGTAAACCCGAACATGTAGCTATATATGAACGCTATTGGAAACTACCTCATGAGGTTTTAAAAGAGCATAATTACCTTTATGGTCATTGGCAAAGAGATAGAAATGATCGGCAATTCAATGACAGAATTTATATCTATGCTGACGATGAACGTCATATCGGTTTGATATTGATACATAGGGGGGTTGCTGCGGGAGTAGAACATGCTCCAGCTGCCTATGTGTTCTATGCAGAAGATGAGCTCGTATTGTTACAAGTATCGGATATGATTAGTTATCCAATTGATATAGAAAAAAAAATATATGGCAGAAAAATTTATTTAACTCCTTTTGTAGTGCCACCTAAATTCATTGGTCGAGAGGATATTTTAATAGAGTTAATAAGAGAGGCCCTTTTAGCAAAATTAAAAAATCGCAACTCAATAAATCAGCAATTTGTAGACGTACAACTATTTTTAAATCATCCATTTGAACATTATGCTTGGTAACTTATTAAAAAAGAAATAAATCATGAAAACTTATAATGAAATAATTACAGAGCTTAGCAATGCTAATGCTTCAGGCTATATTTATAGTTTAAATGAACTGCATGATTTGGTGAGTCAAGCATCAGGAAGTTTGAGCGATAATACAACACTTACCTCCTATTATTCAGGCAGTGCTTTTTTAGACCAAGATGTAAGTACAGGACTATATCAAGAATCGATTAGTGTAAATTCTTATGGGGAAATTGGGCGAATTTCTCAGACAGATGTCTCTCGTTTGGCAGAAAATATAGCTTTTCTTGATGCTTTAGAAAACACTTTAAATTCTATGGGGGTTATTGATTCTGATCAATTTAATAAAGAAGGTACGGCAGCCTATGAGTTTTGGAATGGTTCTGGTGGCATTGACCCGAGTACAGGGGAATATGTACCAAGTATATGGAACACGATTTCAGAAGTGTATGCCAGAGATACCAAAGGAGATGTTCTAGCTTTAGTTCCCTTTGCTGATGATAACCGTATTTGGGCACAAACGGAATTACCAACATTATTGGATAATCCAAATGTAACCAGTATTAATGGTATACCAATAGATGAGTTGCGTACCAATATACAAAGTAATGGATATAGCCAGGTTTTCGAGGATATAAAAACACAGTCTGTGTTGATAATGTCTGAATTCCAATATGTTCGAGATACTAGCACGGGGCGTATTGCCGCTGTGGATACCGGTCAGGTTTTATCTAAATATTTTGGTGTGGAAGATGTCACGATAGACCCATTTATTACAATACAAAATCCCACTTATGAGATTCGGCCTCAATATGAAGCCTATGGATATTCAGAGATCTATAATTCTCAGTTAGGTTTAATTAGAGAAACTCATATACAAAATAGCCCTTATTTAACAGACATACAAAAATCACACTTTTTGGAGGTAGCAGGGAAAACTGGAGGGGTTTAGGACCAGCTTTAACGGTATTGGGATTAATTGCTTTAAGTTCTCAAGTCCAAGCAGCCGAAACGTCAGAACAAAAACAACAAATTATAGACGATTGGGTGGCTCATACCACGGCAGAGTGGATTGCAGGATCAATTGGTAGTGCGTTGGTGGTAGGAGGTGTGGCAGCATTTACAGCCATATCTGCACCTGTGACTTTAGGTTTAGCGATTGTGGGTGGAATAGTCGGTTCGATTATTGGTGGTGATACGGTTTATGACTATATTAAAAATGGCGTAAACGCTTTATTGGATGACATTAAAACGTGGTGGTTGTTATGGGAAAAATTACTCAGTGATACAGGAATGGGTAACTTTGAAGAAAGTGCTGATTTAGACTTGGTTCAAGAAATTGATAGAGGTGATTCACTTTCATCATATTTAAACCATGGTGGATTAGGCACCAGAGTCCCATCTAAAAGTTCACCGATTATGTTGGACCATATAGAAACAAACACACACGCAAGTACAGATACAGGGTTATCTGAAGGTGACCTTGCTAAAAATAACTTTGGTGCTGAAACTGTCCCAATAGTAGTGGAAAATAGAAATAATATTATATCTACTGATATTGGGGATAAAGTGATTGGTGGGGATACAGGTAACGATTATTTAGTTGGTGGGAGTGGTAATGATTATTTAAAGGGTGACTATGGCAATGACCATTTGGTCGGTGGACGTAGTAATGATTCTTTAAGGGGTAGCTATGGCAATGATCTACTAGAAGGTGGGGATGGAGAGGATCATTTATTTGGGGAGGATGGAGATGATACGCTTATTGGTGGGCGAGGGAGTGATGAGCTGGAGGGTGGCTCAGGTATAAATACTTATATCTTCAATAAAGGAGATGGTGTAGATGCGATTCGAAGTTATGATTTTTATGAAGGTAAATCTCAGTATATCGCTGAGACACATATTATTCTTGATGTTTTACCCGATGATATTTGGGTAAATGCATCGGCAGACTATGTTTTTTTAAGAATTAAAGATACAACTGATCAGCTTTATATCAAAGATCCATGGAATGCTAATATTGGTTTAAAAACTATAACTTTTGCAGATCAAACTGTCTGGACCATTACCGATATTTTAGCTCACCCCTTGTTAGGCACTGAAGATGATGACTATTTAGTTAATATGAATGCCTATGATGCAACAATCTATGGTCTTGCTGGAAATGATCATTTGTATGGTTCTATCGGTAATGACTATTTAGATGGCGGCACAGGTAATGATTATTTTGATGGCGGTATAGGTGATGATTATTTAGATGGTGGCAATGGAGTCAATACTTATGTTTTTAACCGTGGCTATGGTCATGACATAGTTTATTCTGCGGTTGGTGCAAACTCACTTCCAACAGAAACCTATATTTTAATGGATGTATTACCAAGCGATATTTCGGTTGAAATTTCATATACGAATGTTTTTGTTAGTATTGATGATACTGGCGATTTCTTGGAAATTCTTGGAGTATTTCAGGAGTCATCAGCTTTTAAAACGATTACTTTTGCAGATCAAACTGTATGGACTATTCAAGATTTACAGAATTCCGCTTCAATAGACAGTAATGAGGATGAATCATTAACAGATTTATTGAATGGTTTAGCTGACATAAATTCTAACTACGAAGAGTACGGTTATTTATTTGATGAGTTGTCAGATAACCAATCATTAGTTGAACAGCTTGAAGGGAACAATACGCAAGTGCTGACAGACTCTTTGGTATTAGAAGAAAGCTCTGATGTTGACTATCGACTTAATCTTTTAACAATTGAAGATATGCAAAAGTCTGATATTGATGTTGATAAATTATTGATAATTACCAATGCGAATAGTGATAGTGAAAATTCTCAAAATGTTAAAAATATTTTGACTCAAAAATATCAGTTTGATGAAGTTGATGATCAAATCGTATTTGATAACACTTCATTTTCAATGGTAAATAATATTAGTTTATGGAATACATCATTTAATCAACAGTTTATAGCCTAAATTTTTTATTATTCTCTTAAAAAACAACTTATTTATTTAAATCAATAAAAAAGCCTCATTACGAGGCTTTTTCTATAATAGTTACTTAATATTTGGATCGCCCTTTTTCAAGAAGAAGCGAATCGCTAATTTTTGTAGGAACGTCCCATAAGGAGGGTGGAAAAGCTGAGTCGGGAAAAACCGATGGCGGATAAATACAGTTTTTGCATGAGAAAGTTCACGGAAGCCTTCTTCACCATGATATGACCCCATGCCTGAGTTTCCGATACCGCCGAAAGGGGCATCATGGTTAACTACATGCCAACCCCAATCGTTGATGGTCACGCCACCTGAATGAGTTTCACGTAAAATACGATCACGTTCTACTGAGCTATGTGTAAAGAAGTAAAGTGCTAAAGGTCGTTCATCCGATTTCACATAGATGATTGCATCGTCTAAAGAATCATAAGCCACCACAGGTAAAATAGGACCAAAAAGCTCCTCTTTCATAATGCGCATATCTGGTGTGCAATTCAGCACAATCTGTACAGGCATTCTACGGCCTTGTTGGTCAAAGCTATACGTGTCGCAAGGAATAATGCGTGCACCTTTTTCTTGTGCATCGGTCAAAATATCTTGAATACGTTTTAAATGACGGTCATTGACAATGGATGTGTAATTTTCATTATTTTCAATGTTTTGACCAAACATTTGTATAAAGCTTGATTTTGCAGCACCTACAAATTCATCAATACTTTCTTTGGGAACCAACGCGTAGTCAGGCGCTACACAGATTTGACCACTATTTGTTGCTTTACCATGTGTAATGCGTTTTGCAGCATCGGCAAGCGGGTAGTTGCGGCTTACAATTGCAGGTGATTTACCACCTAATTCGAGTGTAACAGGAGTTAGATTTTCAGCTGCTGCTCGCATGACGACTTTGCCAATAGCTGGGGAGCCAGTAAAGACAATATGGTTAAATGGTAAAGAGGTAAATCTTGCTGGGTCTGTAATCTCTTCACCAAACACGGCTACTTCATCTTCATTAAAGACTTCAGCCAGCATGCGTCGAAGCATTGCATTGGTAGTAGGTGTAATTTCAGGGAGTTTAATCATGACTCGGTTGCCCGCAGCTAATGCGGCAATCAGTGGCCCAAGTGCTAAATAAACTGGAAAGTTCCAAGGAACAATTACACCAACCACGCCTTTAGGTTGGTATTGCACACTTAAACGATTTGATAAAAATAAAAGTTCCGTACGGCGTTTACTTGGGCGCATCCAGCGGCGTAAGTGATGAATTGCATGATCAGCCTCTAACACAGAGCCAAGTAAATCTAATAGTTTAGATTCATCCAGTGATCTTGAACTAAAGTCAGCATTAATCGCAGCAGCCAAAGCATCTTGATAACGAATAATTTGTTTCTTGAGCTGATGTAGTTTTGTGCGACGTGACTCAAGACTTGGGTAGGGATCTGCCTCAAAATTGGCACGTTGTTTGGAAAAAATAAGTTCCATATGTTCTGTGGCAGAGCCGCTATATTCTTTTAAAGTGGAGCTTTCCATTATTGTTCCTTCCATACTTTTGCTTATCATACTTTATGCTTGAAGCGTCGTATGGTCGATGTTAAATTGAGACAACAAGAGGTAGTTTAGTGCCATTATGCACGTCACTCTAGGAATGGTGTGAGTTAAATGCCTAAAAATCTTTATAAAAATGCAAATAGCGTTATTGAAGGAAATTATAATAATACATCCTTAGGTTCGAATACATATTTGCTAGGTTTGACCAGTCTATTTGATGAAATAGGCTTGCAAGGCCATTCAATGTCAGATGTTCTATCCGGTACAAATATTTCACCAGATGCGATGAATCAACCGTCTTTATATATTTCTCAACTTCAAAAAATCCAGTTATTTCAAAATATTCAACGTTTATCTCATGATCCGTTAATTGGATTACGTGCAGGACAAAAGCAGCGGCTGTCAGATTTTGGAGTGTATAGTTACGCGCTTTACTCTTCGCGTAATTTTAGACAAGCGGTAGAGCTTGGCATTCGACACATTAAGCTTGCAGGGCCTATTTTAAAGAAGTCTTTTTATATTCGAGATGATGTTGCCATTTTTGAAGGGCAGGACATTATTGCACTGGGTAAGCTTCTACCTTTAGTGTGCGAGTTTTGGTTTAGTTCCATGCAAACCTTAATTGAACGTGTGCTTGAAGGACCATTTCAAGCGAAGAAGCTTTTATTGCCATACCCAGCGCCTGACTATGCGGAAGAATATGAAAAAGTGTTTGATTGTCCTGTTCAGTTTGATGCTGGCGTAATGCAATGGCACTTTGAGTTAAAGTGGCTTGATGTGCCTTGCCCAAATGCTAACCCGATTACCGCTGATATGTGTAAGTCGTTTTGTGAGCGGATGTTAGGTACAGCTGAACTTGAAGAGCCTGAGTTGGTGAAAACGATTCGTTTGATCTTGTTAGAAGGAACAGGACTTTTCCCATCGGCCCAAGAAATGGCTGAGCGGTTGCATATTTCAAAACGTACTTTACATCGGCGGTTAGCGGGTTTTAATTTAACCTATCAAGAATTGTTAGATGAAACTCGGCGCCGTCTTGCGGATGAATATTTGCGAGAGACGACCTTATCTATAGATGAAATTGCCGAGAGAATTGGCTTTTCAGATACTTCTAATTTTAGAAAAGCCTATCGGCACTGGACAGGCATTTCACCGAATGAGTATCGAATACAGTACCTAAATTAGAATCAGGTTTGTCTACTACTTAAATTGAGAGAATAACTTTTTCTGCAAAAAAGGATTACAGAGCAAAATCGCAAATAAAATAATAAATATGCCGATCATACTAAACAGATCTGGTAATTCATGCCAAAAAACAAATCCCCAAATTCCTGCAAAAATAATGGCAATGTAATTCATTGGGCCAATTTGTCCTGCTGGCGCTAAGCTATAAGCATAAGACATAAATAGTTGGCTAATGTTTGCTAAAAGTCCTGCGGCAATCAGCAATGCGAGTTCGTGCCAAGTGAAAATACGCCAATGCCAGAACATTGGAATTGATGAAATTAAGCTACCAAAAATACAGAAGTAAAAAACAATACGCTCAGGCGGTTCTGTACTGGTTAAAGCTCTTACAGTTACAAAAGCCATCGCTGATAAAAAACATGCGCCTAAACCAATAAAGGACAATGCATTGAGTAGGCCTTGGTCAGGTTTAGCGACAAATAAAACCCCAACGAGTCCAATCACAGCAGCAAAAATCATAGACTTAGTGATTTTTTCTTTTAAGAAAAGCCATGCAATCAGTGGAATAAAGATAGGAGATGAATAACTAAAAACCATGGCATTTGATAGTTTTAAGTTCGCAATGGCATAGAAAAAACCATACATTGCAGCAAGACCCACTAGACTTCGCCAAGTGTGCATCCAGAGTTTATCGGTTTTAACGAAGTCTAAGCCCTGTTTAAACAGCATCGGAATAAAAATAAATAAACCCACTGCATTTCTAAAAAATACGACAGTTGCATTGTCCACCGTTTCTGAAGCAAAACGAATGCACACCCCCATAATGGAAAATAATAATGCCGATGTCATAAGACAAAGCAGTGCTTTTCCAAGTTGATTTGAGGGGAGGTTTGGAGCAGTCTGATTTTGCATATAGAAATGAGTTTTTGGTTTCGGTGTTATCTTAGCAGCGATGCAGGTATTGGATGAAATATCATTTGATAATGATTCAATAGTGATACTTAGTAAAATAAAAAAAGAGAGCTTATTTAAGCTCTCTTTTTAATTTTGAATACCCGTTATTTACAGCTAAAGTTTTCCGCTTTTTCACTATCACCCTGACCATTGTAACGAGCAATCAGTGGGTAAGGGCAAAGTGGACGGGTACGGTCTGGTGCCCAGTCTTGAGGAAGTTCAGTATTCACTTGACCACTTGGGTTACCTGCGCCGCGTGCAGTCGCAATGATTTTGTCAGGCACTTGTCCATATTCAACCCAGTTGACCAAAGCAGTCAAAGCGTCAAATTGGTCGGTCGCAATGCCATCACGGGTATGGTTCATGCCCGGAACTCTAAAGAAACGTGCAAATTCAGGTGCTGTACCTTTCGCATCATTTTTATAGTGTTGTAGTAGTTGATCGTACCAATTTTGAGTGTCATCTACAGAGAAAACGCCGTCTGCTGTGCCTTGTACCACAATCATTTTTCCACCGTGATTGCGGAGTTTATCCAGAGTGAGTTCATCGGGTGGCATCATGAATGACATCGAACTTTCTGTGTACACGTCATTAGTTGCCGATAGTTTTAGATAGTCGGTATCGAAATTAAAATTAAAGGCGAATTGTCTAGAATTCTGAGTCACAGTTGGGTCTGGCGGAACCTGAAAAAGAATACCGACTGCAACAGGGTCACGCGCTGTTCCCACCGAAGATTCGAATTTCCAACTTGCCCAGTTACTGCCGACTAAACCTGGGTCGAAAGGTTGGGTTGCATAGAGGGCTTGTCCAGCAGAGTTTACAGGGCCGCGGTAAATGTTGGCTAACACATCAATTTGTTCGGTACTTAGGCATGTACCATCTCTTGTGCTTGAGCAAACAGGTACATCTTTGTGAATATCAAAAGCCGTACGGCAAGCTTCGACATCTTGAACCAAGCCATCTGCAACACCGTCTAAGGCATCGCATCGATCTAAAATCGCTTTTGCTAATACTTTACGCTCTGAAAGGGTAAGAGCGGTACTTAGGTCATTTTCATCTGTTGCGACACGACGAAGCTGCTGCGCTGTGTAGAGTTGAGCCGCGGCTGCACGAGGTAAATGAAAACCCGGTGTACTTGCTAAAATTCCATCATATTGGTCGCCCAAACGAGTTGCAGCAATCATGGCATGACGCCCGCCGTTCGATGTGCCGCCTGCATATGAGCGGTCTGGTAATTTACCATATGCGGCTTTTATCAGGTTTTTTGCCATAGGCGTGAGTTTGGTAATCGCACCATAGCCGTAGTTAATTCTGGCTTGAGGGTCTAAACCAAACATTGGATTTTGTGAGGCATTATGTCCAGCATCGGAAGAAATAACAGCGAAACCATCATCTAGGGCATTGGTAAGTGGACCACCGCTGCCGACCTGACCCGTTGCAGGAATTAAATTACCATCGGTTCCACCATTGCCTTGATAGAGAAAACGGCCGTTCCAATCAACAGGTAAGCGCATTTCAAAACCAATTTGATAGGTTTGTCCATCGACAGGGCTTACCCGTTGGTCCATATAACCTTTGACCAAACAATGAGCGCCAATCGGTTTGTTGGCGACAGTCAATGTGCCTGCTTCTTGAAGGGTAGCTGAGCTAATGACCGTATTGTTGTATTGAAACCCAAGTAAGTCCGTACAGCTTCCAGTTAGTTTTGCACCTACAGCAGGCGACAACTGAGGTGGTTTTGTTGTTGAAGGAGCCTGTGTGTCATTATTATCATTTCCACAGCCTCCTAAAGCGCCAAGCATGGCTAGCACTAAAGCCGAGTGGGTCAAAATTCGTTTATTGTTGGTGTAATTCATTATTCATATCCTTATTGAATGAATGGTCGCAATTAATCTAAAACCAGAAAATTAGCTGTGCTTCGTGCAATCATTTTGTTGTTTTGCCAAGCTTCACTTTCGAGATTCAGTACGGTTTTGCCTTGTTTAATGAATCGGCATTTTGTAATGACTTCGCCCACAGCACAGGGTCTTAAAAAATCCATCGTTAAGTTAATGGTGGTGGCTGGTTTATGGTTATTGGCAAGAAATGCAAAAAGCCCCATCACGTCGTCAAGCATCGCGCAGATCATGCCACCTTCAACGGTACCGCGTGGATTGGTAAAGCTTTCTAGCGCCGTGTAGTGGATGGTGAGTTCAGTGTTTTTGTCATTCCAATGAATATTGTATCCACCCAAATGGTGATGAATGGGGGGTAAGTGTTCTAAAATTTTTTGATCCATAATGAAGGGTCCATCCTTTTGTAAGTGTTATAAAAATTATTATTTCAGGGTATAGGCATCATAAATAACTGCTTTGCCCAAACGCATTGCACTACCTACTGCAACGGTCTGGTTAAGCCATGCATATTTAGGTGAGCTGGTTTCAAACTGCATGGTAATTTTGAAATAGTAATTTTTCGGGTCGACATCTTTGCCTTGAGCAAGCTGTTTTAGTGTTTCTGCTGAGCCATGTCGGTAACCTTTGGTTTGAAGATAAATGAGTGCACCGTCATCGGTTTCTAACAAATATCGTGTATCAATAATTGCCAATCCTTTACTGTCGACAATTTGCCAATCTGCGCCATTATTTAAAATGCGGCCCTTAAGTGATTTGCCTTCAAATGTCCCACCTGTAATGGGAATAATTCGGCGTTTACCTGCGTCACTAGTAGTGCCTAATTCCCAAACCGGCGCATTTAAATCAACACTAAATTTTGCTAAAGGCTCAAGCTGAATGGGTGGTGGGCTATATTGCGTTTCGGCATGAGTCAGGGCAATCAGACTCATTCCGCAGAGTAGCGTTACAACTTTCTTCATGATGAATTTCCCGAAATAAAAAGAGGTTCTATATGTGACAGAACCTCTCGTTTTGAATTATTTAAATTTCCATGTGTAGTCGATGTTGATACGGGTTTCGTTTACAGGTTTGATGTTGGCAGTAGAGAGCATGTTGTTGTCATAAATGGCATAGCGTGCGCGTAGCCCTAGATTTTTTAACCAGCCACTTTGAACGGTGTAACCTAAATCAAAGTCTGTTTCGCGTTCTTTTAGATTGGTTCCACCTAAGTTGGGTGCATAAATATTGTGACCTGTAGTGTAACGAGTCATGAAACGTAAACCCGGCACATAATCTTTAAAGTCATATTCATAGCGGAAGCTATAGGCTTTCTCTTTTGGGTTTAAAAACTCACCTGGCCATGTGTCGATGAGAAGCCCAGTTTCACCTCCAGTCAAATACGGAAACGCGGTGTCGCCGTGATGTTGGAAGGTTCCAAAAATAAATTTATGGTTTTGATGTTTAAGTTCGAAATGCGCATGATAAAGATCATTATCGACTAAGCCTGCTTTTGCTTGTCCGTCATCTCGGCTACGGTAATAGCGTAATTGCGAGCTAAGATTAGTGGTGTCATTAATTTTATGTTGGTGTAGGGCACCGACCATGGTCTGGTTATAAAGATCATCAACATCCATGTAAAAAGCTGTGAGTTTGATTGTTGGATCAAGCTGATAGTTTCCACCTAAATAATAGAGACCATCAGTCTCAGCACTTTTAAATCGTCCATTCACCCCTGAAATTTTAATTTTTTCATAGTTGGTCGAATCACGATGATTCACTTTGTCGAGGTAGGCCGCTTGTAAGTCGAAGTCTTTAATATCTTTACTGGTGAGTGAAATTCCTCGATAGGTTTGAGGAAGTAAACGAGCAGGTGAAGCCACTAAAACTGGGTTCATTGGCATTAAGGTACCAATGCGTAGTTCAGTTTGGCTCATTTTGGCTTTTGCTGTGACTCCAATTTCGCCATAAGAGTCAGCAGGTTCATTGGTGCGCGTGTCTCTAGGTAAGTTTCCTGTACCGCCATGCTCTGCATCGGCATCAAGTTTAAAACCCGCCGTTGCAAGCACATCCAGCCCAAAACCGACAGTCCCTTCGGTATAACCTGAATTGGCTTTAAGAATAAAACCTTGTGTCCAGTCCTTGGCAGCAGGGTAAGCAGATTGCTCTTGGTAGTCGCGGTCAAAATAGAAATTTCGTGTGGTGAGTTCTACTGAACTGTTGTCAATAAAATTGCCAGCCCACACTGAACCAGAGAGCATGAGGGTAGAGTACATCCATAATTTCGACATAGCATTTCTTCCTGAAATAACATTTTTTTGTTTTAAACAAGGCATAGTTGTTGTGTCTGCCTTGTTTGGTTTTAAATCGAATTATTTTCCGAGCAGTTCTCGGGCCACGATTTCTTTCATAATTTCATTGGTTCCCCCATAAATTTTTTGTACCCGTGCATCCACAAAAAAGCGTGAAATCGGGTATTCCTGCATGTAGCCGTAGCCGCCAAAAAGCTGAAGTAATTGATCAATCACTTCACATTGAACATCTGTAATAAAGCATTTCAATGCGGCAACTTGAGTCACGTTTAACTGTTGTTGTTGATATAGCGCTGCACATTGATCTACAAAGGCTTGAGCAGCTTTTGCTTTGATTTGCGCGTTTGCGAGCACAAAGCGTGTGTTTTGCATTTGACTTAACGGTTGCCCGAAAGCTTTACGTTCCAAAACATAGTCTTTGGTCAGTTCGATGGCTCCTAAAATTGACCCCAAAGCCATCATTGAAATACTCAAACGTTCGCGAGGTAACTCTTGCATTAAATAGGCAAAGCCTTGTCCTTCTTCACCTAAACGCTGGGTTGCAGGAACATACACATCATCAAAAAACAGTTCGGCTGTATCTTGGGCATGTAGTCCGATTTTTTGTAAAGAGCGGCCTTTTTTAACGCCGTCTAAAGCGGCATCGACTAGTAAAATCGAAATACCTTTTGCTTTAGCTTGTGGATTGGTTTTAGCTACTAAAATAATTAGGTCTGCATGCAAACCATTTGAAATAAAGGTTTTTGAACCATTAATACGGTAGTGGTCATTTTCTAAAATGGCTTGAGTGCGTATGGCCTGTAAGTCCGAGCCTGCATTCGCCTCTGTCATCGCAATTGCGGTGACCACTTCACCTGTCACCATTTTGGGTAGCCAATAACGTTTTTGCTCTTCAGTTCCAATATTTTGCAGGTAAGGAGAGACCAGCTCATTTTGCCCACCAATGGCAACAGCTAAAGATGCAAAGCCAGCTTGAGCAGTTTCTTGAACCAGCATGAGCGAGTAATGAACAGGAGCACCATAACCCCCATATTCTTCGGGCACATCTACGCACAAAAAGCCATTTTCCCCAAGACGAAGCCATAGGTCACGCGGGATGAGGCCATCGTGTTCCCACTGTTCATAATACGGAGCAACCTGTTCTTTTAAGAACCTGCAGTAACTGTCCCGAAATAGTTCAAAATCTGTATCGTGTGGCATGTTGAACCTTTTTTTAGGCAAAAGTGAGGCTATGGCCCAAACCAAAGTTTGAGCTTCCTTTTTTAATTCAATTGCTTATTGCTTTAAGGTGGGTACCCGAATAATCAGCGGGTTTTCGACCTGTTTTTGATAAAGTTCATCAATTAAGGCAGCACGACGTTTAGTAATATTGCCTTGATTGAGATTACCTTTATCAGTGACTTCGCCTGCATCGAGCTGAGGTGGTTCAGTCATTAAATAAAGCATTGAGACTGTATTTGAACTGCCAGTTGCATCTTTATTAAAGGTCGTTAAAAATTGGCGGAACCATTGTTGGACTTTAGGATGCTGTAATATCTCTGTTGCAGAATGCTCACTAAGCTTAAGGCCTGAATATTGAGCACAAGCTTCTAATTTTGGAAAAATCAAAAAGCCAACCGCATTTAGGTTTGAACCTGTAATACAGACATCTTGAACCAGTAAATTACCTTGGATGAGCACTTTGTTGCGTATTGTGCCGACATTTACAAAAGTACCAGTGTTAAGTTTAAAGTCTTCGGCAATGCGTCCGTCGTACATGAGGCCTTTGGTTGGATCATTTACATCGACCAAACGAACAGCATCGCCAGTATGGAAAAAGCCTTCATCATCAAACACAGTGCTTTGCTGGTCTGCTTTTAAGCGCCAATATCCTTTCATGACATGTTTGCCACGAACACAAAACTCAAGTTTGTCACCACATGGAACCAGCTTAATTTCGCATCCCGGAGCAGGATAACCAATAAAGCCAGCCATCACGCGTGGACCTGTTGTAAAAGCACAAGATGGTGCAGTTTCAGTCATGCCCAATCCGCTCATAATGCGGATTTTTTCTCCGCAATGTTGCTGGGCAATTTTATCGAGTCTGTTCCAGCCAGCTTCTGAAAGCGCCGCACCTGCAAAGAATAAAATTTTAACTTTGGCAAAAAAGCGGTCTCTTAACTCTTCATCTTTCTCTAAAGCTTCGGTGAGTTCTTCCCAACCTTTTGGGACATTTAAATAAACGGTTGGAGAAATTTCTTTGAGGTTACGAATGGTTTCGTCAAATTTGCCTTCAACAGGTTTGCCATCATCAATATAAATCGTACCGCCGTTATAGAGCGCGATGCCTACATTGTGACTGCCGCCAAAGGTGTGGTGCCAAGATAGCCAGTCGAGTAGGACAGGTGGCGTTTCTTCAAACTCAGGGAAAGTCTGTAATAGCATTTGCTGATTAACACACAACATTAAATGCGTGGTCGGCACAGCTTTAGGGAGTTTGGTTGAACCTGAGGTAAATAGGAATTTGGCAATCTGGTTTTCATCAAGGGTTTGATAAAACTCTTGAACATTTGAAACAGGCGTATCTAACAGAGATTGAAAAGACGTGCAGATCTGATTGCCCACAAGACCCTTGTTGGTCACCACTTCAATGTCGGATGTAATACAAGCCTGAATCGCTTTGGCGAAGGCCTGACCATCGCTAGCGTAGACTAAGCCGGGTGTAAGCACTTCAAAAACATGTTTCAGTTTGCCAAAGTCTTGAGAAATCAGAGAGTAGGCTGGTGAAATTGCTGAAAAAGGCACACCTGCCAGCATAGCACCCATAGAGAGTGTTAAATGTTCGAGATCATTACCACTTAAAATAACCAGAGGTCTTTCTTGGCTTAACTTACGTTCATGTAATGCCTGAGCAATGTGCCATGCACGTTGTAAAACTTCTGCATAACTCAGTTTGACCCATTCACCTTGAGCATTGCGTTTTGCTGCAAAAATATGGTCTGGTTTGGTTTGTGCAAAATGAATTAACCGATCTGTCAGTTTTTGTGGATACGGTTTTAATTGCTCTTTTGGGCTGATATAGAGCGTGTCATCTTTATGGTGATAATGAATATCATGTTGCCCTAATTTTACGAACCGTTCGCGGTCTTGTGATTGAGTGGCATTCATTTGCATTTCTTTCACTCCATGGAAAGCGCATCACTGCGCTTTGTTTTTTGCATCATGCAATTTTTATTTAATATGTTGTTGCCCGCATTACCCTGACTAAATCGGGTAATGACGTGATTGGGTTTGAATGGTAATCCAGCGTAGTTCGGTAAATTCGGCAACAGAGACTTTACTACCAAAACGTCCGTAACCACTCGATTTTGTTCCACCAAATGGCATTTGAGCTTCATCATGTACGGTTGCGCCGTTAATGTGACAAATACCTGAATCAATTTGTTGAGCGACTTCTAATGCCTGTGAAATATTTTGGCTAAAGACTGCCGAAGAAAGACCGAACTCACTATCATTTGCCAGTGCTACGCCTTCTTCAACACTTGAAAAACGTTGTACAGTACATACAGGTCCAAATGATTCTTCGCGGTAAAGCAGCATGTCAGGTTTAATATTGAGCACCAGTGTCGGTTGCATGGTAGTGTCTTCAATATGAATGCCTAAAGGTAAGTCAGCACCTTTGTTTTGAGCATCTTCCAATAAATGCTGAATGCGGTTTGCAGCGCGGCGACTTTCTAAAACCCCCAAAGCATTTTCTTTTAAGGTCGGATTACCTGCCTGAATAGAGCGGGTTTTTTCAATCAGTTTTTCAATAAACTGGTCGGCAATTTTGTCTTGAACCAAAACACGTTCGGTCGACATACAAATTTGTCCCTGATTAAAGAATGCTCCAAAAGCGACTGCATTTACGGCTTCATTAATGTCAGCTTCATTTAAAACCACGACAGGCGCCTTACCACCCAATTCAAGTAAAACAGGTTTTAAATATTTAGCCGCAGTCTCGGCAATAATTTTTCCGACTTTGGTTGAACCCGTAAAATTAATACGCTTCACGGCTGGGTGAGAGACTAAACGCTCCACGATTTGTGGTGCATCTTCGGCTGCATGAGTAATCACATTCACCACACCTTCGCCAAGACCTGCTTCGTATAACACTTCGCCAATCAGACGATGTGTTGCTGGGCAAGCTTCAGATGCTTTTAATACAACGGTGTTGCCACAAGCCAAAGGCATGGCAAGCGCACGCGTTGCCAAAATGACAGGTGCATTCCAAGGTGCAATGCCAACAATCACACCACAAGGAACTCGCACACCCATCGCAAGATTGCCCGGTACATCTGACGGAATTAAGCTTCCGTCAATTTGTGTGGTCATTGCTGCTGCCTCACGTAACATGTTGGCAGCAAGGTGAACGTTAAACCCATACCATGTAGCAGTTGAACCCGTTTCTTGCATTCCAGTTTCAATGAATTGCTCAGTCTTTTGGTCCATTAAATCGGCTGCTTTTAACAAACGTAAGCGACGTTCGGTAGGCGAGAGTTTCGACCATACTTTAAAAGCTTGTTGTGCCGAGTCTATTGCACGATCAACATCTTCCAAAGTTGCAGCAGCAGCTTTAGTTGCCACTGATCCATCAATGGGACTAATACGCTCAAAAGTTGCCTGATTTGATGCATCAACAGATTGACCGTGAATAAGTAACTGTACATTTTGCATGGGTTGTGTCCTTACATTGCCATTAGAGAATCAAAAGTTAACCAGTACGTTTATAGCTCTGTAAACCCGGTTTAATTGATTTTTCATCTAAAAATTGTTTCAAACCTTCTTGGCGACCATTTTCTGTATCCCGGTGGATACATTGATCGAGTTTGGCATATAAGTAGTCTTCGTTCTGATCCCAAGTCAGTTCACGGCAACGCTTAAAGCCATTTTTAGCGGTACGAAGAACCACAGGGTTTTTCTCAAGTAAGCAATTTGCAAGCTCAGTCACTTCAGCTTTTAGCTGTTCAAGCGGTACGCTTTTATTCACAAGGCCCATAGTTTCGGCTTCTTTACCACTAAAGGTTTTACCTGTCATGATGTAGTACAAAGCTGCACGGTGACCAACAGTGTCTGCCATTGCTTTACTTACAAGGTTACCTGGTGGGATTCCCCAGTTAATTTCAGATAAACCGAAAGTTGCTTCATCTGCTGCAATTGCGAGGTCACAAGCTACTAAAGGTGAGAAACCGCCTCCAAAGCACCAGCCGTTGACCATAGCAATGGTTGGTTTTGAATACATGCGAAGAAGTTGCCACTGCCAACGGCATGAGTCGCGGCGGATACGCTCTTGATAAATTTCAGGCTGCGTATCGACTTCACGGAAATATTCCTTCAAGTCCATGCCTGCTGTCCAAGAATCACCTGCACCCGTCAACACAAGCACACGTGCATTTTGATCAAGTTCTATGGCTTCGAGTACATCAATCATTTCACGATTGAGTGTCGGGCTCATGGCATTTTTCTTTTCTG
>NZ_JRVL01000365.1:0-810 GCF_054823985.1 Acinetobacter sp. GN11
ACTTAACAGTTGGGGGTGTTTTTTTATGCAAAAATAAAATGTTGAAGAGCTTTTAATTAAAAAACTTCATATTATTTCGTTCTTTGCTTATGATTTAAGCAATTAAAATAGAGTTTCTGCATATGCAATTTAAAATTATTGCGGCCCAAGACCTAAATAAACAACAACGGCAACAAATTGCTGAGCTGTGTTTTGCTGCTTTTGATGAAGATCCTTGGAGTCAATATACCTTCATGCAAAATGCTGTACATATAATAGGCATATTAGGTGACAATATTGTGTCACATGCTTTATGGACAAATAGAGTGTTCACCATAAATGACAGCTTCAATGTAAAAACTGCTTATATAGAATATGTGACTACTGATTTCAAGATGCGTGGGAAAGGTCTCGCATCTAAATTATTAAGATATTTAACCGATGTTTTAACTACTTTAGGCTATGAACTCGTGGCATTACAGCCTGAAGATGAGACATTCTATAAAAAATTAGATTGGATTTCGTGGTGGGGAGATTTATACATCAAGCATGAAACTTCTACTTATCTGACTAATGACTATGAGATTATGATATATCCTTTGAGTATTCACATGAAAGACCTACTATCACATCGTTCAGAGAAGAATACTATCTGCGCAGAATGGCGAGAAGGTGAAGTTTGGTAGTTCTAATTACATAAAATATTGAATAAATATTAGCTTTAATGTTCAATAAGAAGATTATAGTAGTCTTAATAATGTGAGATATTAGCCAGAACTTCTATTATTTCTAATGTAAGATATAGATGGGAAAATAAACATATTTAACCTA
>NZ_JRVL01000366.1:0-459 GCF_054823985.1 Acinetobacter sp. GN11
ACGACGAGTTGATACAACATCACTTTTACGTAACATCATAAGCTGTTGTGAAAGAGTGGGCTGTGTAATTTGGGTCTTCTCTTCAATTTGTGAGACATTTAGCTCTTCATAAGCTAAGTGACATAAAATTAATAAACGATCTGTATTCGCCAAAGATTTGAGAATTCCAACGACTGAATCAGCCGCATTTTTCATTTCTTCAATTTGGAGTCCATCTTTCATACTTTATACCTATATCAATATAGCGGGCATAGTATAGATTGATCTTGCGGAAATGAATGTAGCAAAACTAATCAATCCAATTGTTTTTGTTGAAAAGCAATATAAGGGGAACTGATAAATAAGTAGTATTTTTAATTAAAAACAGTTGTTTGTATTTCTTTTGTGTTTGAAGTGTTGCATTGTGTTATAAGTTTAATTGTTAAGTATAAGTGAATTGAAGTTAATGTGAAATATGTC
>NZ_JRVL01000367.1:0-1259 GCF_054823985.1 Acinetobacter sp. GN11
GAATATATTGATTATTTATATCTTGTTGGAATTTATAAATATATTTTAAAAATACCCTTTACAGGCTTAGAAAAACTGATATATTACGTGCGTAATACGCTTCGGGATGTGTTTTCGCAATCCCTCTCATTTTCTAACTAGCTCAGGTTATAATAATGGACTCCCAAAATATTGTTGATCTATTATGAACGCCTCTAATGACCCTTTACATGGCAAAAAACTTGCTGACATTTTGGATGAATTATTGGATTACTACGGAGGATTTGAAGGCTTAAGTCGTAAAATTGAAATTAGATGTTTTTGCATAGATCCAAGTGTTAAATCATCATTGCGATTCTTACGTACCACACCATGGGCACGTGAAAAAGTAGAAAGCTTATATTTGTATGTCTTACGCCAAAAAGCCAAACAGAAATCGTAGCTATCAAAAAATCTAGCCTCAGCATTTTAATTAGTGGTGGGCTGCCACCACTTTCCTAGACAAATTTAGTCTATTCTTAAGACCTTTTTAGTAGGAAAATATATATTCATAGCTAAGTTCAACGTAAAAAATAACAATATTCTCCCCAAAAATTCAGAAAATTAACTTTTTCGGCTTATCGCACGGCGCTTATGGTCTACCCATCTAACAGAAATTAAGAAAAATATAGACCTCTTCTCAAATTATTATTTTATATTCAATTACTTGATTTAAAAAACAGCTCTAGCATAACATCTCTTTCTTCCAAATTATTGGAACTTAGGAATTGCATCATCAAGCCATCGATTAGGTTTAACACCATGTTGGCATCGGGTTTTATTGCACAAGTTTCTAGACTAAAAATCAGATCAAAAATCTCATGGAGCAGCCATTTTCGATATTCAGCTGCCATGTGGTAACCCTGCGAATAAACAAGTTTAATTTCAAATATGGCTTTGAGTAATAAGTGGTACAGGCTATTAGAACATACATGTAAACGCACAATTTCTTTGAGTTTATCGCTTGAAGTGTAATAGCGGTTTGAGTAAATAATTGACAGTACTTCTTCTTTAAGGAGTCTCTTTTGAAAGGCGATACACATTTCAATCAGGCGCTCTTTTGAGGCAAAGTAGTTATAAAAAGTGGTTTTGGTTATTTCAGATTCTTTCACAATCAGGTCAATTCCCGCTGTGTGAAAACCATGGGTGGTAAATAAGCGTATCGCCGTACGAATAACCTGTAATTTTTTGGAAGAGATTTCTAAATCTGACATAGTTTTACCGTTATAAATTCTTGTTGT
>NZ_JRVL01000368.1:0-571 GCF_054823985.1 Acinetobacter sp. GN11
AAGTACTTTATTTTAAAATATTTTCTAAATTTGGAATCCACAACAAATGAGTAAATTTAATTTAAGATTAGGGGTTACCTTAATAGCGCTCGTGCTTCTACAAGCATGTGCAACGACACCACAACCGAAAATAACGAATAAACAAGCAAAAGGAGTTCTGGAGTCTATAAAACCAGATGAAAAACTAAATCCTATTGTACTCAGTATTAGTTTTAATAGTGGAATAATTTTTCCTTCTTTAAAAATAGAAAGCCTTACAGAAAAAACTGCAATACAGAAAAATAATAAAATCTATGAAATTAAAATAATAAATTCAGATGTTTCTCGCTCTACATTTATTTATAGTGGACAACTACCAGCTGGCGAATATCGGATTGTTGAATTAAGCAACTATCAACCATCCATAAACCCTTATCTTTCAGGAAAATTCCAATTTATTAATTTAAATGATAAAGATAAACCTGACCCGATGGGTACTTTTAAAGTACTAGAAAATACCACAACTGATTTAGGACGTATTAATTTAACCCATGCTAATGATGCCTACTTAATAGCAAGATCTGAAAAACAT
>NZ_JRVL01000058.1:0-39279 GCF_054823985.1 Acinetobacter sp. GN11
CGTACTTCACGTAGCCAGCTGTCGATTTCAGTATTAAATTGACGTTCACCTAAAATTTGACGTGCCATACGCTCTTGATATTCATGAGTCATATCTTTTTCACGTTTTTCAGTTACTTGTAAGATATGCCAGCCAAATTGAGTTTGGAAGGGTTCGCTGATTTCACCTACAGGGATTTCTTGCATTTTTTTGTCAAATTCAGGCACCATCATGCCCGGCGTTACCCAGCCTAAGCTACCGCCATCACGTGCTGAACCCGTGTCATTTGAGTAGGTCGCTGCAAGAGTTGCAAAATCATCACCACCTTTTAAGCGTTTATAGATGTTATCAATAATTTGCTTGGCATTATCAAGGCTAACCACTTCAGACGGTTGAATAAGAATATGGCGAGTTTGATATTGAGGTACTAGTGCTTTTTGCTCATTTTGTTTACGTTCAATAAGCTTTAAAACATGTACACCATCACGTACTGAGATTAAGTCAGTTGTTTGACCTTCTTGTAGTGGGGTAATGCGTGCTGCAAGTTCGGCAGGAATGTCTGAAAGTGGGCGGAATCCCATGTCAGCACCATCAACTTTTGCATTTGCAGTTGAAAGTTTTTTCAATGCGTTTATATCATTACTTTGCGCAAGCTTCGAGCGTACTTCTTGAGCTACAGATTGAACTTCCTGCGGATTATCACCCGTAATACGCATATGAATTACATGTGCTTGATTTCCTAGAGCAGCCTGTCCCTGAGGTGATTTTAAAAAGTTTTCTACATCTTGATCACTAATTTTAATACGAGACATGACTTGTTGTTGGCGTAAACGACTAATCGCTAAATCCTCTGCGATTCGACCGCGTAAACTTTCATAAGTTCCTGGTGCCATAGCATCTAACTTTTGCTGGAAAGCTTCTAAACTTTTAGTTCCAGATTGACTTGCTACTTTTAATACAGCTTCATTTAAGCTTTTTTCATCAGGTTTAATGCCATATTTTTTAACTTGTTCAAGTTGCGCCTGACGCAAGATTAACTGATCTAACACCTGAAATTGTAAATATTGCTGAGGTGGGACCTCTTTTTTTTGTGCTTGTAGTTCGTGAGCGGCTTCAGCTATCCCTTGTTGAAGATCGCTTTTTAAAATTACGCTATTGTCCACAATTGCCACAACTTCATCAGCGGGTTGGGCAAAACTATGCATTGATGAAGAGATTAGGGCAGCAAGGGTAGTTGCTTTAAAAAACTGTTTAAGATGCTTTGTCTTCATTAACGTTGTGTCCAAGATTGATTAATTTTGTTAAAACCTAAAACGCGATTTTCAAGTAAAGACGCGAGTTTATTGTTTAAACCACCTAAACCTTTTAGTGTAATTTCGGCCATAATGGCACGTTTTTCACTAACATCTGGAGATTTTGGATCATCTAGATCGTTATAGTATGAGCGACCATAGACAGAAATGCCCCAGCAACATGACTCATAGTTAACCCCTAACAAGATCTCGCGGGCAACATCATTGTCCATGTCATATTGTACGTGGCCCATAATACGCCAATTGTCTTTAACTGGTTGTATAAACGATGCAACAACCTGATCGTAAGTATCTTGGCGACCTGCAATATCTTTACGATAGAAATAGCCTAAGTTATAAAGATTTCCTTTATCTCCAGTATAATAAACTTGGAAATCACGCTGAGCGTTATCACCATTAGACATCCATGCTGAATTGGCTGCGATTGTGAAGTTTTGGTTTAACTGGCTTGTTAAACTTACAACTGGACCAGTATTGCGTTCGGTATCAATCTCGTCTTGTTGCTTTAATGTTACACGGCGATCTTCAAAATAATAACTTTGACCAACACTAGCACGTAAACGTTCTAAGCCTACTGTGTCAAAAAGGCTATAACTTACGCCAAGTGATAGAAAGTTGTTGTCTTCAAGACGGTCATGTCCATAGAAGCGGTAAGGGTTAAATAATTGATCGTAGCTTACTGATGCTGAAGTTGAGTCAAAGTTTGGATAGCTGCTTTGGTCTTTGTATGGAGCATAGGCATAAAATGCACGAGGGGTAAGAGTCTGTAAATACTTACCTTCACGTTCAAAATTCAGTCCAGTGTCTAATGTAAATTGTGGTACAACTACTGATTTATTCTCAGAACCACCATCAAGATTTTGAGATGCAATACTGTCCTTATCATAGAATGTTTGAATAGAACGTACAGAAACTTCAGGTATTACAAATGCTGCTGGTGTGCGGTAGTTGTAGCGTGTTGCAAACTGGTTGTAGATACGTGTACCACTACTTTCCTGAGCAGAATCATCATTAATTGATTTCTTGAAGTACGCAGTATCGTTATTGAATTCGTATTGTAAGCCTAATGGATTACCCGTCACATAATTCAATAAGAATTGTGGCAAACGAGCATAAGGCTTATCAACATCGGCAATGTCAGGGTCAAGTGTTTGGAAGTCTTCAACTTTAAGCTGAGCTTTTAAACCCGGAATACCGTGTTGGTAGTTAAGTTCCCATGCTCTACGTAAGTTTAAGTCTGTTTTAGAGTTAGGGCTACTATCTAAATCTGAGAAATAGTCTTTATCTGAAGCATAGTTGTACTCTAGATTAGTCGACCATTGATCGTTGATATCCCAGTTATGTAAAAAATGGAAATCTTTACGATCTTTATCATCATATTCTTTGTCAGATGGCAGCATGCCACCCCACATTTCACCAGCACCAAACCCATCGGTTAAATATCGAAAGTCACCTTTTAACATGGCACCACGGTCTGCTAAATAACGCGGAGTAAGTGTCAGGTCATAGTTAGGTGCAAGGTTTAAATAAACCGGAACAGAAAGCTCAACACCACCATCGTTTGAGAAACCAAACTGTGGATTGAGAATACCTGTAGTTCGGCGATCATCAATCGGGAAGTTAAAGTAGGGAATTGCTAGAACTGGAACATCTTTAACATATAGTTTTGTTCCGTGGGTTGTACCACGTCCAGTTTCCTGATTTAACTCAATTTTATTTGCCTGAATCTTCCAACCTGGTTTTTGACCCGGCGGGCAAGTCGTATAGGTGGCATCGTTAAGAACCATCACATTTGGCGATGTCCTTTCGATTTTTCCTGCATGACCATGTGCATGTTGTTGTTCTGAAATATAAAAACTATTTTCTAAATTACCAGTCTGGTTTTTTAGGTTGTAATTAATTTCGTCACTCTGTGAAAGTAACCCACCTTGAGCGAGTTGTACTCGGCCTTGTGCATGTGCAAAGGTTTGGGTCTTATCAATCGTAACCTTGTCAGCGCGAACTGTGCGTCCTTCCTGATCAATAACGACGTCGCCTTCTAAAACAGAATCACCGGCAGGATTATAATGTCCATAATTAGCCGTAACGACAGAAGTCGTCTTATCGGCATCTAAGGCTTTGGTCTGTGGGTTAATCGGTGTAACCCATGTACCCTGGCAAAATGCCGAGCTTAAATATTTATTGTCACGAAGCTGTGCCTCAGGTGCAGATTTATCAACATAATATTGTTGAAAGAACTCTTGACCCGGGTAGGCTTCTTTGATGCTCGCTTTAAGTTGATTATTGTCTATATTGGAGACAACATCAGCTGACTCAGCATAACTTGATTGTATGGAGCCACATAAGAGCGTAAAAATAGCTGTCGCTAAAGGATTAAATTTAAACTGATGCTTCATTGTCTCATTAACCAAGTATGCTAATTCACAATTAATTATTGTCGCATCATAGAGAAAAAGTTTATAAGTGGCTACACTTAACCCTTCAAAAATCTCAGCTTGTTTTAGATTTTATTGCAAATGAATACACAACGTGAACAATTGATATATACATGGCTTACATCTGTTCTTGAAAATGATCAATTTAAGATCGCTTTTTTAGCAGGTGATGCAAGCTTCCGCCGTTATGCGCGTATCCAGTTACAAAATAAAACGTATATGCTCATGGATGCCCCTCCAGAAAAAGAAGACTGTGTTCCGTTTGTGACCATTGATGAATTTTTTGCAGGCCATGGCGTACGCGTACCGCAGATCGTCGCGAAAGATTTAGCTCAGGGTTTTCTGTTATTGGAAGATTTTGGTGATGTGCTGTTGTCGACATTATTAAATGATGAAACAGTCGATAAATATTATGAGCAAAGCTTTAAACAGCTGATTCATTTACAGTCTGTGAATGGTCAGGAGCAGTTTCCTGCATACTCATATGAGAAACTGTTAACTGAAATGAAGCTGTTGACTGACTGGATGCTGCCATCTTTGCAGATTATTCCGGATGCGAAGCAGCAACAGGTGATTGATGATGCTTTCGATTTGTTAGCAAAAACTGCACTGGCTCAGCCGCAAGTGATTGTACATCGTGATTTTCACAGTCGTAATCTGATGAAGATTGCAAATGAACAAGAGTTAGGGGTAATTGATTTTCAGGATGCTGTCATTGGTGCAGATACTTATGACCTAATTTCGATTACTCGCGATGCTTATGTTCAATGGAATGCAGAGCATGTTTACCAATGGTTTAGAGTCTTTTATGACTTATTGCCTGAGTCTGCCAAACAAAACCGTAGTTTTGAACAGTTCAAGCGTGATGCAGATTTAATGGCTATTCAGCGCCATATTAAAATTCTGGGCATTTTTGTGCGTCTGTTTGAGCGCGATGGTAAATCAGGTTATTTAAAAGATTTACCACGTGTCATGTGGTATTTACTCGAAGAAAGTCGTGGTTATTCTGAACTTGATGAGTTTATGTTATTCATAAATGACATAGTTATGCCTAAGTTCATCGCGAAATATGGTAACTACGAGGTAGTAGCATAATGAAGGCAATGATTCTTGCCGCTGGCTTGGGTAATCGTATGCGTCCACTCACGCTATATACACCAAAGCCTCTGCTTGAGGTAGGCGGTAAGCCGCTTATTGTATGGCATATTGAAAAACTTAAGAAAATTGGTGTGACTGAAATCGTCATCAATTCTGCATGGTTGGCCGATAAACTCATCCGCAGCTTAGGCGATGGTTCTCAATTTGGTGTGGATATCCGTTGGACACGAGAGGATGAAGGTTTAGAAACAGCTGGTGGAATTATTAACGCTTTGCCACTGCTTGGAACAGATCCATTTATTCTAGTGAATGGGGATGTGTGGACCACAATGCATTTTGAAGGTCTATGCCATATTCAGCTAAATGATGATTTAGTACATCTTGTGTTGGTTGATAATCCTAAACAGCACCCTGAAGGTGACTTTACATTATTGGATGGACGCGTTTTTACATTCGATCAAGATGTGACGGGTGAGAACCTCACTTTTAGTGGTGTGTCTGTTATCCATCCTAAGCTTTTTGATGGATTGGAACCTGGTAAACGTCCTTTAGCTCCCCTATTGAAACAAGCAATGCACAATCAAAAAATATCTGGTGAAAAACTTAAAGGTGCATGGGTAGATGTGGGAACGCCTGAGCGTTTAATGGAGCTAGATTTGCAAATTCGTGAAGGCTTCTACGATTAAGTGTGTAATCCCTAATCGTTAACTAGTGTTCCACGATGCATAAATGGGTATACTTTGTTTTAAATTTTACTTAGATGTTATCTGTTTATGCATCCGTTTTTTCAAGAGTTACAACAGGGTAGTCAAAAATTAGGTTTATCGCTTAGCGATGAAGCTTTGGGATTATTGTTAAAGTATCAAGATGCTTTGGTGCTTTGGAATAAAGCATATAATCTGACAGCAATTCGTGATCCGAAAGAAATGTTAGTGAAGCATTTGTTGGATAGTCTAAGTATTTTAAATGACTTACCTGAAGGTAGGCTGCTTGATGTGGGTACAGGTGGTGGTATGCCTGGCATGATTGTTGCTCTTTGTCAGCCACAACGCCAATGTGTTCTTTTAGATTCTAATGGTAAAAAAATTCGTTTTTTGAAGCAATTTATTGCTGATCTTAAATTGAGTAACGTTGTGGCAGTACAAACACGTGTTGAGAATCAAGATACAATTGATGAGCTTGGCCAGTTTGACGTCATAACAAGTCGAGCTTTTGCTTCTTTAACGGACTTTGTAGATGCGGCTCAGCCATACCTTCATCAGAGCAGTATAATTGCAGCGATGAAAGGTGTAGTGCCAGTTGACGAAATTGAGCAGCTCAAGCAGGACTTTTCATGTAAAGTGATTGAACTGCGCGTACCAAGACTTGATGAACAACGTCATTTACTTTTACTTCAACGTATCTAAATAAAAAGTATTAAGGTTACCATGGCTCAAATTATTGCGATTGCAAACCAAAAGGGTGGTGTTGGTAAAACAACGACTGCAGTAAATCTTGCAGCGTCTCTAGCTGTATTAAAGAAACGTGTATTACTTGTAGATATGGACTCACAAGGTAATGCTACGATGGGGTCTGGTATTCAAAAAAATGAGCTTTTGTATTCAATTACAGATGTTCTTCTTGGCGAAGTTCCAATTGAAACTGCCATTCAAAAAGCAGAAGTTGGATATAAAGTTCTAGGCTCTAATCGTGAGCTTTCAGGTGTAGAGCTCGCTATTGCAGAGCAGGAAGGTCGTGAATTCATTCTAAAAAATGCTTTGAATGAAATCAGAAACTCATTTGACTATATCATTGTGGATTGTGCTCCAAGCTTGAGCTTAATTACTGTCAATGCTTTGGCGGCTGTCGATAGTGTAATTATTCCAATGCAATGCGAATATTATGCGCTAGAAGGTTTGGCTGATTTAACTCAGACTATTGATCGTATTCAAAAAGCACTCAATCCTGATTTAGAAATTATTGGTGTATTGCGTACGATGTATGATGCACGAAATGCTTTAACACGTGACGTGTCTGCAGAACTAGAGCAATATTTCGGCAAAAAACTTTATGATACTGTGGTTCCACGAAATGTTCGCTTAGCAGAAGCACCAGCACACGGGTTGCCTGTTATCTATTTCGAAAAAAGTTCTAAAGGTGCAGTTGCATACTTAAATCTTGCAGCTGAGATGTTAAAGAGAAGTAAAGTGAAGAAAGGAAGTAAAGTATGAGCATCAAAAAACGCGGGTTGGCTAAAGGACGTGGTTTAGATGCATTACTTGGTTCAATTCAAAAAGAAAAATTACAACTTGAAGCGCAGGCGTTAGACCACGGACAGTTAAAGCAAGTTGATGTGAATTTGCTGAAACGTGGTGAATATCAACCACGTCGTTTTATTCATGAGCATGATTTACAAGAGTTGGCATCTTCTATTGAAAAACATGGGGTGATGCAGCCTATTGTCATCCGTCCAGTTGATGATGAAGCTCATCCATTTGAAATCATTGCGGGTGAACGTCGTTGGCGTGCAGCACAAATTGCGGGCTTAACTGAAATTCCAGCAATTGTTCGTGATTTAAATGATCAGGTTGCAATTGCATTGGCGTTAATTGAAAACATTCAGCGTCAAGATTTAAATCCAATTGATCAAGCAATAGCTCTACAACGCTTTCATGATGAATTTGGTTTAAGTCATCAAGAAATTGCTGACACAGTTGGTAAAGCACGAACCACTGTCAGTAATCTATTGCGCTTATTGAGTTTAGCTGATGATATTAAAGATTTCATGCAGCAAGGTCAGCTTGATATGGGGCATGCTCGAGCAATTTTGACATTGAAAGGTAAAGATCAATTAGAAGTTGCTAAAATTGTAATAGAGAAAGGATTGTCCGTTCGTCAAACAGAGCAATTGGTGCGTGATAGAAGTGAGCCTAAGCAGGAAAAGGAAAAAGCGCCTGTAGCACCAGATATTGAGCAATTGACACAAAAATTATCAGAGCGTTTTGGCGCTAATGTAAAAATTGATCATAACCAAAAAGGTAAGGGTAAACTTGTTATTCATTATCATACCTTGGATGAGTTAGATGGCATTTTAAATATTTGCTTGCCAGAATAATTTGCAGTTGGGTCATGTATTTCTAATTTTATATTCTTGGGGAAGAACATATGTGGGAACTTGTGAGAGCGGGTGGCTGGTTGATGCTGCCTTTAATTCTATGCTCAATTTTAACTGTTGCGATCAGTATTGAACGTTTTGTTCGGTTAAGACGTTCACAAGTTCTACCCGAAGCATTAAGCGGTAAGAGCTCTTTAAGAGCTGAAGATATAGTGGAAAGTTTAGAACAAAATGTAGAAGTGCAAAATAGTGCATTGGGACACATTTTAAAAGCAGGTTTCGAGCATCGTGAACATGGTGAGCAATTTGCTCGCGCGCAAATGGAAGTTGCAGCTTCTCAAGAAATTTCTTATTTAGAAAAAAATATTAATTTTTTGGGCACTTTAAGTGCTGTAGCGCCGTTACTCGGGTTGCTTGGTACTGTGGTTGGAATTATTGAGTCATTTCTTGTGATTGATTTTGGATCGGCTGGTAGTCCAAGTTTAATGATCCCTGGTATCTCTAAAGCATTAATTACCACAGCTGTGGGAATGTTAATTGCAATTCCTGCTCTAATTGCTTATCGCTATTTTCAAAGAGTGGTGCAAGATTATATTGCTGAATTAGAACAGCAATCGACCTTGTTTCATGCTTCATTGTTCTATAAGCGTTCTTCGTCTATAGCTGAACACCGCCGTGTTGGTTAAGAGGTGGACGCCAAATGAAGTTTAAACGTTCTCAAGTTGAAGACATTCATATCAATTTAACGCCTATGATTGATTGTTTGTTGTTCATTATGGTTTTTTTATTACTGTCTACCACTTTTAATCAGCCAAGTCGCATCAATTTAACATTACCAGATGCACAAGGTGTTCCACCAAAACAGTACGATCATAAAATTGAAGTCGTGGTAGACTCTGCTGGTCATTATGCTGTGAATGGTCAAGCACTTTCGTCTAAAGAGGTTGCTGATCTGAGTACTGCAATTAAGCAAGTTGCTCAAGAGCACCGTGATTTTATGTTCATCATTGCTGCGGATGCCAAAGCGTCTCATCAGGATGTAATTCGCGTTATGGATGTGGCAGGACAACTCGGTTTTGTTAACATCAATATTAGTACCAAAGTTCCTTCTAGAGGTTTTTCTGAGTGAATCAAGATTTTAAGGTTTATAAGCGTCTCATAGCCTATTTAAAACCTTATTGGGGCGCGGCCTTATTAGTACTTATCGGGTTCGGTATTAACTCAGCAACAGAAGTTTCCGTTGCTAAATTGATTAAATTTATTATTGATGCAATCCAAAACAGCAGCAGAGCTGATTTGGATTGGTTCCCGTTATTAATTATTTTATTAGTATTCTTCCGTGGCTTAGGTCTATTTATGGGCGGCTACTATACTGCGGTGATTTCACGTAGTTTAGTTTTTAGTATTCGTCAGGAAGTTTATGCGAAACTTTTAAAGCTCCCAGCACAATATTACTTAGATAATTCATCTGGTCATATTACTGCCAAAATTATGTATAACGTTGAACAGCTAACAGCTGCATCTTCGGAATCATTAAGAACCATTGTTAGGGATGGGATGATTACTCTTGGACTATTAGGCTATCTGTTCTATACCAATTGGCGTCTTACCTTATGCGTTTTTGTGTTTTTACCAGTGATTGGTGTATTGGTGCGTAAAGCTTCGAAACGTATGCGAAAGCTTTCGTTACAAGTTCAAGATACGATGGGCGATGTGAACCATGTTGTCCAAGAAAGTATTAATGGTAATGCCGTAGTAAAGACTTTTGCCGGTGAGGAATCTGAACAAAAACGTTTCTATAAGTCATCGGAAGAGAACTTAAAACGTGGTTTAAAAATGGTGATTGTACAAAACCTGAATAGTCCGGTTGTTCAGGTGGTAATGGCTTGTGCTATGGCTCTTATCGTATGGTTAGCTTTACGACCTCAGATTTTAGGCACTACAAGTGCTGGTGAATTTGTAGCCTACCTTACAGCAGCTGGTCTGTTAGCAAAACCAGTTAAAAGCTTGACTGATGTAAATGAAAAGTTACAACGTGGTTTAGCAGCAGCTCATTCTGTTTTTGAATTACTAGATTTACCTGAAGAGCAAAACAATGGCCAATTGAAGCCTAAATTAAATGGCGCAATCCGTTTTGATCATGTGACATTAAATTATGCTGATGGCATATCAGCTATTAAAGATTTTTCTTTGGATATTCGTCCAGGTCAAACTGTGGCATTGGTTGGTCGTTCAGGGGCTGGTAAAAGTTCATTAGTTAATATGTTGGTACGTTTTCAAGAGGTATCAAGTGGACAAATTTATTTAGATGATTTGCCAATTAATAATATTGAACTTTCTAGTCTGCGCACACAAATTGCAATGGTAAATCAACAAGTTATATTGTTTAATCGCACTATTCGTGAAAACATCGCATATGGTCAGCTGGAGGGTGCATCAGATGAAAAAATCTATGCAGCGGCAAAAGCAGCATATGCACATGATTTCATTATGAATTTACCAAACGGTTATGACACTGTTTTGGGTGCGCAAGGTCTAAACCTATCAGGTGGTCAGCGTCAGCGAATTGCAATTGCTCGAGCAATTTTAAAGAATGCTCCAATTCTAATTTTAGATGAAGCAACAAGTGCTCTAGATAATGAATCTGAACATTTTATTCAGCAAGCTTTTGATGAAGCGATGCAAGACCGTACAACGATCGTTATTGCACACCGATTATCAACAATTGAAAATGCTGATCTTATTGTAGTAATGGATCAAGGGCAAATTGTTGAGCAAGGTACTCATCAAGAGCTTCTTGAAAAACATGGTGCTTATTATCAATTACATCAGCGTAATTTTGAGGATAACTAAGCATGTCATTGGCCCAGCTGATCCAGAATGCATGGAATAAGCAATCGCGTTGGTTGATTGCTTTACGTCCATTATCTTGTTTGTATCGTGCTGGGTTTCTATTAAATCGTAATTTTTATACTGCGGGTTTTAAAAAAGTCTATACAGCTCCTGTACCTGTCATGGTGATTGGCAATATTACGGTGGGTGGAAGTGGAAAAACTCCATTATTAGTACAACTGGTGAATTATCTACAACAGCATAATGTCAAAGTTGGGGTAATTAGTCGGGGGTATGGTGGCATTGGTCCTTTTCCAATGTTGGTTACTTCGGGCGCTCAAGCAACTCAGGTTGGAGATGAGCCTGCATTAATTGTTCAATCGACAAGCGTACCAATGGCGGTGGGTCCTAATAGACAGGCAGCAATAGAACTCTTGGTTGCATCAACACAACTAGATTTAATTATTAGTGATGATGGCTTACAGCATTGGGCATTGGGACGACAAATCGAGTGGATTGTGCTCGACCAAAATCGTGGTTTAGGAAATCAAAAGCTATTACCTGAAGGATATTTGAGAGAGCCAGTTGAGCGTTTAGAAACTGGAACAGTAATTGAACATACGTATAAACCAACTACAGAATTAAATATGCATCTTGAGACTGGACAGCCATATTTACTCAATCCTTCTTCAATGGTCGAACACGATTTTAATCCTCAAAGTAATTATCATGCTGTAGTGGGTATTGGCTTTCCACAGCGTTTTTATCAAACACTTAAAGATTTAGGCCTGAAACAATTTCAAGAACATGCATTTCGTGACCATCATAATTACTCAATCAATGATTTAATTTTTAATGATGAACAGCCACTTATTACAACTGAAAAAGATGCAGTTAAATTATTACCATTGCTTGAAAAAAATCCGAAATTTAAACAGCCTATTTGGGTTGTTCCTGTTAAAGCTATCCTGTCTGTAGAATGTTATCAGGTTTTAAAGCAGCAACTGCAGCAACTTGATATTCAATTATCTTAGGAAGAAAAAATGAAACACATCGTCATTCCAGCACGCTTCTCAAGTTCGCGTTTGCCAGGTAAACCATTGTTGCTTATTCATGACCGTCCTATGATTTTACGTGTAGTGGATCAAGCCAAAAAAGTTGAAGGTTTTGATGATCTATGTGTGGCAACAGATGATGAGCGTATTGCTGAGATTTGCCGTGCCGATGGTGTAGATGTTGTTCTAACGAGTCCTGATCATCCATCAGGAACAGATCGATTAAGCGAAGTTGCGCGTATTAAAGGCTGGGGTGTTGATGACATTATTGTAAATGTTCAGGGAGATGAACCTTTATTACCAGCCCAACTTGTTAAGCAAGTTGCAAAACTTTTGGTTGATAAACCAAATTGTTCAATGTCGACGTTATGCGAGCCTATTCATACCTTAGATGAGTTTCAGCGCGATAGCATTGTAAAAGTAGTCATGTCTAAACAAAATGAAGCTTTATATTTTAGCCGAGCAACTATTCCTTATGATCGGGATGGGGCTAAGCATGATGAACCGACTTTACATACACAAGCATTTCGTCATTTAGGTTTATATGCGTATCGAGTGAGCTTATTGCAAGAATATGTGACCTGGGATATGGGTAAGCTTGAAAAATTAGAAAGTCTTGAACAATTACGTGTTTTAGAAAATGGACATCGTATTGCTATTGCTGTTGCTCAAGCAAATTTACCACCCGGTGTGGACACTCAAGCTGATCTTGATCGCTTAAATAATATGCCTGTCGAATCTTTTGAATAAGCGTTAATTTTTAATGAATCCGAATGTAACTTCAAAGGTTTATCCTTGGCAAAAAACAACTTGGGATACCTTAACAACAAGGTTTCCCAATATTGGGCATGGCCTATTATTCTATGGCAAGCAAGGCTGTGGGAAACATGCTTTTGCTAAGCATTTTTTGGCGTGGGTGCTTTGTCTCAATAAGCAGCCTCATGGTGCTTGTGGTGAGTGTAGTAGTTGCCAATGGTTAAAATCAGACACTCATCCAAATTATGTCCATATCACAACAGATGAAGAAAATAAAAAGCAAAATGCAAAAATAAAAATCGAAAAGATTCGAGATTTACTGCCTTTCGTGCAGCAAACTGGAGAGGGCTGGCGAGTTATTCTTATTGAGCCTGCGGAAGCTCTTAACTTGGCATCTTCAAATGCGCTATTAAAAACCTTAGAAGAACCAGGTGAGCGTGTTGTTTTAATTTTATTGGCTGATCACTACCTTAAATTACCAGCCACTATTCGTAGCCGATTGCAGCACTCTGCTTTAGATCGCATTTCATATGAGCAGGCTACTTCATATTTGAATGAGCATTTATCTGAAATTGCAGAAGTACAACCTGATTTATTACTTGGCCTATCTAATGATATGCCTTTACAAGCAATAGAAATTGCAAAAAGTGATTGGTTTGCTAAACGACAGATTTTCTTAAATGACTGGCTAAAAATTGTAGCTCAAAAAAATATGCCTCTATTTTTCTCAGGAAAATGGCAAAAAGAATTAAGTTTTAATGATTTTATCGTACTTTTTGAATACTTGTTGGGAGATTTAATTTGTGTCAAGCTAAATCAGCCACAAAAAAATACTGATTTAGATTTTGATCAATTAATTCCATATTACGATTTAGAAAGCTTATTTAATATTTATAGTGAATTACAACAAGCAAAAAAGCTTGTTGAGCAAAATGTACAAAGTCAACTTATTATAGATCAATTATTTATAACGTTAATGAATATTTAAGGGGAAGATTATGCAGCCGCAAATGGGGGGGATTATTCAGGTAAATATTCCTGATAGAGCTACTTTGCAAGCAAGCTATATGGGATATGTGCAAGGTGGAGGCCTATTTGTGCCATCAAAACAAAAGGTAAAGATGGGGCAAGAAATTTTCATTTTAGCTACTTTACCTGAGCAGTCTCAAAAAATTCCTCTCACTGGTAAGGTGATTTGGATATCGCACAAGCAAAGTGGATTTAAACCTCAAGGTTTTGCTATTCAATTAAGTGGAGATAAGGGAATTTACTATAAAGCTGAGGCAGAAAGAGTTTTGGCTGGTAGTATGTCTCTAGATCGTCCAAGTTATACCATGTAATCAAATAGGATAGAAAAGTGTTTGTTGATACGCATTGCCATTTAACGATGTTAGATTTAACGCCCTACAACGGTGATCTGGACCTTGCGCTCGCTGCAGCGCGAGCAGAAGGAGTGTCTAAATTTATGGCAATTTCCGTTGATCTTGATGACCATATTGCACTAGCAGAAATTGCAAATAGGCATGAAGATGTTGGTTATACGGTAGGTGTGCATCCTTGTGAAGATGTAGATACGATGGCACGTGCAACGACCGAGCACTTGATTGAATTAGCTCAGTCGGAAAAAGTATGGGCTCTGGGTGAAACTGGACTGGACTATTATCACAGTACAGATTTTATTGAAGAGCAAAAGGCATGTTTTGCAAGACATATCCAAGCTTCGAAAATTGTAAAAAAACCAGTTGTCGTCCATACGCGTTCAGCGAAGAATGATACGGTAGATATTATTCGTGCTGAAAACTCCACGCATGGAATTTTGCATTGTTTTACCGAAGATTGGGAAACAGCAAAGGCTGTGCTGGATTGTGGTTATTACATTTCTTTTTCAGGTATTGTGTCATTTAAAAACGCACAAGACTTGCGTGATGTAGCTAAACAAGTTCCATTAGATCGACTTTTAATTGAAACAGATAGCCCTTATTTAGCACCTGTGCCATATCGCGGTAAAACAAATGAGCCAAAATATGTGCCTTATGTAGCCAAAGCGCTCAGTGATGTATATGATAAATCGGTTGAGGAAATTGCAATGATCACCTCACAAAATTTTGAGAACTTGCTAAAAGCGATTTAAGTTATAGAAACTATATAAGAGAGTAATTGCGTGAAGATGGATCGTCAGGCTCAGTTCCGAGCAAGAGAAGTATTAATATTTCAGGTTGCGGAGCAATTATTGCTAGAAAATGGCGAAGCTGGAATGACACTTGATGTCTTGGCTGCTGAGCTTGATTTAGCAAAAGGAACTTTGTACAAACACTTTCAAAGTAAAGATGAGTTGTACATGCTATTGATTATCCGTAATGAACGTATGTTACTCGAAATGGTTCAAGATACTGAAAAGGCCTTTCCAGAACATTTGGCCTTTTTCATGCTGCATCATTTACATCATCCTGAACGGACAGTTTTATTTCATCAAATTGAGGAAAAACTTTCGATTACAGCTCAAGGGGTACACCACCTTTTTAATGAGCTTTATCAAGTGCGTAAACAGCGATTACGAATTATCATTCGAATGACAGATCACTATTTAGAATCAATTCAAAGTAATATGACAACTCGAGATTATCTGGCATCTATTTGGTCGTTAACTCATGGTGCAGCAGCTATTCTCAACTCAAGTTTTTATCAACGCTATTTAGGTTCAAGGGACACTTTAAGAGTGGCTTATATTGATCAGGCATTAGCCTTACCTAAACAAAGTGTTGAACAATATGCTTAATAGGTCGATATGAAATCTCAATCACCGCCTAAATCACAAAAAGGTTTTACCCTCATTGAAGTGATGGTGGTGATTGTTATTATGACGATTATGACCTCTCTTGTTGTACTCAATATAGGTGGGGTTGACCAAAAGAAAGCGATGCAAGCAAGAGAGTTATTTTTGCTTGATGCACATAAAATTGGTAAAGAGTCACTTGATCAATCTCGTGTTTTAGCTTTATCTACTATGAGTGAAACTGACGTTTCTCCATTTTCCTACGAACTGTATGAATACCACGATCAAAGTAAATTACAGGTCCAAAATTTAAAAAACCGTTGGCAAAAATATCCAGAATTTACTACGCGCCAATTGCCTAAACATGTATCGTTTACAGTACAACCTCTAGATGGTCAAACCTATTCAAAAGCTACGAATACAGATTTAGTTGGTGGACAGGCTCCCCAATTAATCTGGTTTGGAAATGGTGAAGCTAAAACAGTTAAAATACAGTTTTACTTTGAACAAAAACCAATTGGTTCAGAAATACAAATTGATCATTTGGGTAAAATAAATGAAATCTAAAGGCTTTACTCTATTAGAGGTAATGGTGGCTTTAGCAATTTTTGCAGTAGCTGCTGTCGCTTTAACTAAAGTAGCCATGCAATATACCCAATCTACCTCAAATGCAATTCTTAGAACAAAAGCTCAGTTTGTGGCAATGAATGAAGTTGCCTTAATGGAGATAAATCAAGAATGGTTGCAAGGAACTCAAAGTAAACAGGTTACTTCTCAAGGTGAAACTTGGCAGATTGATAAATCTGCTGAGTCTACAGTCAGCCCGAATGTTCAGAAAGTAGATTTGCAAATTAGCTTATATGATTCTGATAAAGGGAAAGTTCAAAATGGTATTACCCATTTGGTATTTTTTAATTATCCAATGAAAGCAAAATAATGATAAAAAATAAATATCTTTGCTCGAGAAGCCCAGCTTCCCGTCTTACGGCACGATCGAGCAGTGCTCGATTAACTCGCGCCTCAGGATTTACTTTAGTTGAGCTATTAGTCGCAATTGCAATTTTTGCTGTTCTTTCTTTGTTAGGTTGGAAGATTTTTGATTATTTATTAAAAGTTCGTGACCGTAATGCTCAACATGAAGTGCAGCTATTTGAATTACAAGATGCGTATCAACAAGTTTTGCGAGATACACTGCAAATTATACCTTTATCGGCAAATCAAGGGGGACAGCTTCATCCAGCATTAGAGCTTGATAACCAAGTTCTCCATTTTAGTAAGGCTGGTGTTACTGATCCATTAAAACAAGGTTTATCACCTTTTGAGCGTATTGAATATAAATATGATCCTGAACAAAAAAAGCTTTATCGTCTTAAATATAGCAATTTAAATACTTCAAATAGAGAGCAACCCTTATCAAGTACGCTGTTGAGCCAAGTCGAACAATTTCAAATTATGGTGCTCACGCCACAAGAAGTGACAAAGTGGCCAGAAATTAATATTGATCCCACAAAACCTGAAGAATTTAGAAAGCTGCCGAAAGGAATAAAAATACAACTCACAGTTGCCGGTGTAAGTTATGAGTGGATTTATAGCTTAAATCAAGGTGATTTATCGCTCTCTAATAAAGGAGTGGGATAGTGTTGCATTATAAAAAAAGCCAGCAAGGTGTTGCTTTGCTCACCATTCTAATTATGGTTGCATTGGCTACAATTTTAGCTGCCTCTATTGCAAAGCATCAAACCAATATGATGGAAAATACTGGCTATTTAATGCGTCAAAATCAGTCATTACTCTATGCAAAAAGTGCAGAGGCCTTTTTTTCTGAATTATTAATTCAAGATGCAAACAATGCTGGTAGCGTTGATCATTTAAAAGAAACGTGGGCACAGCCGATGCCACCTTTTCCGATAGAAGATGGATTAGTATCAGGACGTTTACTAGATGAGTCAGGCAAATTTAACCTAAACAATTTGACGACGAATGAAGGTAAGGTAAATGAAGCTGCTAAAAATTGGTTTGAGCGGTTACTTGTACGTGTAGGCTTGCCAGCAGAGTTAAGTCAAGCAGTTATCGATTGGCAAGATCCAGATGACGAACCATCTGGGCCTATGGGGGCGGAAAGTGGTTATTATGAAGGTCTTGATCCTAGTTATTTAGCTTCAAATGCTAAATTTCATCGTATTGAAGAGTTAAAATTAGTAAGAGGTTTTGATGGTAAGAAATATGACTTAATTGCTCCCTATATTTCTGCCTTGCCCGAAAATACAAAAGTGAATATTAATACGGCCCCAGCATTAGTCTTAGCGAGTATGGATCAAAAATTAGATTTAGGGGCGATAGAAAAAGAACTTCAGATGCGGCAACAAAATTTAAAATTCTTTCAAAATATTGATGAATTATGGCAACTGAATGCTTTTTCAACAGTTGATACTCAAAATAGAACTGAGCTGAATAGCCTGTTAGATGTAAAGTCGAGTTTTTTTCAAGCACAAATTGAGGTTGTGCTAAATAATCGGGAAAGACAATTTACAAGCGCACTAATGCGTAATGATAAGCAGGTTTATGTTTATTCTCGAAATATGTCGCCATTTAACTAATTGAAAAGTTGTGATTTATTTTTTTTAGCATATTGTTGAAAAGTCATGGTTAGAAACTTCTCTGATGGCTATATAGAATAAAGATAAATGTTCTATATATTTATCTTCAATATTTCTTCACAAGTCTTATCATACTTTTCGCTAATTGTTTCTAATTGAAAAGTGGTGCGAAGTTTTCGTCTTTTGCTTTATAATAATGTTCCTAGAAGGAATGATCGATTTGGCACATGTTAATTCGTAAGTTATTTAAGTTTGAAAATGCACATGTTGTACGTAACTGTACATCGGATCGTTGTAAGCGATCAATTCATGGACATAGCTATAAAGTCGAATTATTGCTTAAAGCTTCGAAATTAGATCATGGACAAATGGTTTATGATTTTGGGCTTTTAAAAGGGGTAATAAAAGACCTTATTGACAGCTTTGATCATGCAATCTGTTTTTGGGAAAAAGATGATTCTCAATATATTGATGCTTGTCAGACTTTTAGTGCTCGTTGGATTTCTTTACCTGTTTCGCCATCGGCTGAACAATTCTCTCGCATTTTCTTTTATCTAGCTCAGCAAGTTTTGCAATCAACCATCACTCAAAATGGGGAAGGTGATGTTGAGGTTTATTCAGTTATTGTCCATGAGACTGATACTGGATATGCTCAAAGCTTTATTGAAGATATTCAAAACGAACAAATGGGGATTTTAAGTCTTGATGGAATTGTTTTTTCAGAACAAATTCAGATAGAGTGGGCAAATCCACAAATGTATGAAGACTTGAAAAAAGGGATGAAATTTAATAATCCTCAAGTTGATTTGCAAGTCGAAGTGTAAATCGAATTACTGTATTTTTAGAATTGAAAATTGATCTAGGATGACATTAATGCAATTAACTGAGCAACAGCAAGATAAACTCAGTAAAGTTCAATTAGAAGAAAGCTGGAAAATATCTTTAGCGCCTTTTTTGTTAAGCCCTCAAATGGATAATTTGCGCGATTTCTTATTTCAAGAGAAACAAGCACAAAAAATAATATATCCGCCGAGTAAACAAATCTTTAGTGCTCTAAATACGACACCATTGGCTGATGTGAAGGTCGTTATTCTTGGACAAGATCCATATCATGGACCGAACCAAGCGAATGGATTAAGTTTCTCTGTTCAAAAAGGTATTGCATTACCACCATCTTTACGTAATATTTTTCATGAATTGCATACAGATTTGGGTATTCCAGCCCCTCGCCATGGTGACTTAACGAAATGGGCTAATCAAGGGGTGCTTTTACTGAACAGCGTGCTTACCGTTGAGGCTGGACAGCCAACTTCACATCAAAAGCAAGGTTGGGAAGCATTTACTGATGAAGTCATTGATGTCCTGAATGAGCAAAGAGAACATATAGTATTTATTTTGTGGGGTGCTTATGCACAGCGCAAAGGACAACGTATAAATAGAGATAAACACTTGGTTTTAACCGCTGCACATCCATCGCCCCTTGCTGCAAACAGAGGTGGTTTTTTTGGATGCAAAGTGTTCTCAAAAACAAATCAATATTTGAAACAACATGGCATTGAGCCCATAGACTGGCAATTGGACGCATGATGAACTCTCCCAATCTAAATAACTATCACCCGGACTTGGTGGTCGAAGAAGCAAAAAACGGCTGGCGTATAGTACGTTTGAATCGTCCTAAATCATTGCATGCTTTAGATGAGTCAATCGTAACGGCATTATTACGTGTATTTGAAGATTTTCGTGATGATGAGAGCGTTAAAGCAATTTGGTTAGATTCAACTACGCCGAAAGCTTTTTGTGCAGGTGGTGACGTTAGAAAATTACGTCAACTTGTTATCAATCAAGAAGTAGATACTGCAAATAAGTTTTTCCAGCAAGAATATGCTTTAGATTTACTCTTACATAATTATGCTAAACCTGTTGTTGTTTGGGGCGAAGGCTATGTTATGGGTGGTGGTTTGGGTCTGTTTATGGCAGCACCATTCCGTCTAGTAACCCCATATTCTCGTTTAGCAATGCCTGAGATTAATATTGGTTTATATCCAGATGTCGGGGCGAGTCGTTTCCTAGCAGATCGTGGTCCGGTAGGTTTGTTTACTGGTTTAACAGGTTCTATCATGACAGCTGCTGGAGCATATAGCATCGGCTGGGCAACCCATATTTGTGAAGCACAGCGTGATAATGTTTTGCAGAAAGTTTTAAATATTAATTGGGCTCATTATCCTGCTGGGGATTTCCGCGCAATTGATGATACTTTAAATAGTCTGCATCGTCCGGTTGCGGCAGGTCCATTACAAAACTCGCTAGACGTGATTCATAGCGTTTGTCGCGGCTTTAATTTTGAGCAAGATTATCAAGCTATTGTGAGTTTGCGTGATGCGAGCAGTGATTGGTTGCGTCAAGCGAGTGAGAACTTACAAAAAGGATCTCCTAGTACTGCTGCTATTACTTGGTTGTTGTGGCAATGGGGTAAACAAATACATTCTTGGGATGAAGTGTTTGATCTAGAAGCTCAGATTTCTGAGTGGAAAATTCGTCATCCTGACTTTGTAGAAGGGGTTCGCGCACGGTTGGTTGATAAAGATTTATCACCAGAATGGAAACCATGTGAAGACCTAAGCTTAAGAGGCATATTAGCTGATTGTCCGCCAGTCACTTCAATAGATAGCTGGAATGCGTTACTTAGACAACACGGTGTGATCACCTAAAATACATGACTGAATATAGTGATGAATATTGGATGCAGCTTGCTTACGAGCAAGCTGAATTAGCTGTACAACAGGGAGAAATTCCTGTTGGTGCGATTATAGTGAGTCAAAATCAAGTGATTGGATCTGGTTATAATGCTCCAATTAGTTTGTTAGATCCAACTGCACATGCAGAAATTCAAGCTATTCGTGCAGCATGTTTATCCTTAAATAATTATCGATTACCTGAAGATGCAACTTTATATGTCACTCTTGAGCCATGCACAATGTGTGTAGGAGCATTAGTACATGCAAGAATCAAACATGTAGTTTTTGGTACAACAGAACCTAAAGCAGGTTCATTGGTAAGTGCTCGTCAGTTACTACAAGATGGTTATTACAATCATAGATTTACCTTTCAACAATGTTGTTTACAAGAAAAATGTGCCCAACAACTCAGTCATTTTTTTAAACAAAGACGTGAGCAAAAGAAACAAGAAAAACAACAGAAAACGTCCTTAAATGATTAAAAAGTAACACGAGCTTATGGCAAACTAACGCAATTTTACTGCCATGTTATTTTAATAAGGAATATTCAATGCGTAATGTAATTACCGTAAAAAAAGAATTTAATGCTCCTCTTAGTGACGTATTTAATCTGCTTTCTAAACATGAAACTTACAATACTGCTTTTGCACCATTACAAGTCATACGTGTGAAAGACTCAGCAGATTCTAAAAGACCTGATGGTTTGGGTTCAGTTCGTCGTATGGGATTTGGCCCAATCAAGCCCCTTAAAGAAGAAATTACATTGCTTGAGGAAAATAAAAGCATCGAATATAAATTAATAGACAATCCTTTGATTAAACATCATTTAGGTCGAATCGATTTTTCTGAAATTACCCCATATATAACTTTAGTTACATACCGTATCGAGCTAACGGCAAAAGCTCCTGTGGTAAGTAAATTAATCCTTGCGCAGCTAAAACTAGCCATTACACTAGGCTTTTCGAGATTAGCTAAAGCAATTGCTTCTTAGTGAGAGTTCAATGACAGTTCAAATTATTACTATTGATGGTCCGAGTGGTTCGGGTAAAGGAACATTGGCTGCAAAACTTGCAGCACATTATCAATATCATTTACTTGATTCTGGTGCCTTATATCGTTTATTAGGGTTGTCATTACATAAACACGATTTATTAGAGAAATTAGACAGTCAGCTCGATGAATGTATTCAATATGCACGTCAACTGGATATTAAATTTGAAACTTCCGCAGCAGGTATTCTAGTTTTTCTAGATGGCGAAGATGTATCTCAAACAATTCGTACAGAGCGGGTTGGTGAATATGCATCGAAAGTTGCAGCAATTCCAGAACTTAGACAGGCATTATTTGAGCGACAAAGAGCTTTCGCACAAAATCCTGGCTTAGTTGCAGATGGGCGTGATATGGCAACAGCTATTTTCCCAGAAGCAAATGCAAAAATTTATCTAACGGCTTCAGCTGAGTCGCGTGCCGAGCGAAGAGTAAAACAGTTGCAGGGCATGGGCCTAGATGCTAAAATAAACGACATTTTAGCTAATATACAGGCGCGCGACAAAAGAGATATGGAGCGAGAAGTTGCCCCACTCAAGCCAGCCAAAGACGCTTATATCATTGATAGTTCGGAATTAACGATCGATCAGGTATTTAAGTTAATGGTTGAGTATGTCAATAGCCGTACCATTTAGCAAATAGAATTATCAGTTGACGCATAGCTTGATCAGTCTATAAAGACTATGTTGATACTTAACTAAACCGGCCTTGTCTGATCCAAGACCGCGGAATTTATCAGGTATATCATGACCGAATCTTTTGCAGCCCTCTTTGAAGAAAGTGAATTAAACCTCAACGTTGAAAAGGGTGCAGTCATCCAAGGTGTTGTTGTAAACATCGATAGCGACTGGGTAACTGTTGACACTGGCCTAAAGTCTGAAGGCATTGTTGACCGTGCTGAATTTTTAAATGAACAACGTGAACTTGAAGTTCAGGTTGGTGATACTGTTGACGTAGTTGTTGAAGCTCTTGACAACGGTATGGGTCAAACAGTTTTATCACGTGAAAAAGCTAAGCGTGCTGAAACTTGGACTAAACTTGAAAAAATCTTTGAAGATGGCGAAATCGTTACTGGTGTTATCTCTGGTAAAGTTAAAGGCGGTTTCACTGTTGACATCGGTCCTGTTCGTGCATTCTTACCAGGTTCATTAGTTGACACTCGTCCTATCCGTGACACTACTCACCTTGAAGGTAAAGAGTTAGAGTTTAAAGTAATCAAACTTGATGCTAAACGTAATAACGTTGTTGTATCTCGTCGTGCTGTTATGGAAGCAGAATCTTCTGCTGACCGTGAAGCATTACTTGCTCAACTTGAAGAAGGTCAAACAGTTACAGGTACAATCAAGAACCTTACTGATTACGGTGCATTCGTTGATCTTGGCGGTATTGATGGTCTTCTCCATATCACAGATATGGCTTGGAAACGTATCAAGCACCCTTCAGAAGTTGTTGAAGTTGGTCAAGAAGTTACTGTTAAAGTACTTAAATTTGACCGTGAGCGTAACCGCGTATCTTTAGGCCTTAAGCAATTAGGCGAAGATCCATGGTTAGCGATCATGAACCGTTACCCTAAAGGTTCTATCGTTAAAGCTCGTGTAACTAACTTAACTGACTACGGTTGTTTCGCTGAAATCGCTGAAGGCGTTGAAGGTTTAGTTCACGTTTCTGAAATGGACCACACTAACAAAAACATCCACCCATCTAAAGTTGTTCAGATTGGTGATGAAGTTGATGTTATGGTTCTTGAAGTTGATGAAGAACGTCGTCGTATCAGCCTTGGTATCAAACAAACTCGTGCTAACCCATGGGAAGAGTTTGCTAAAGCTCATGAGAAAGGCGAAAAAGTATCTGGTACTATCAAGTCTATCACTGACTTTGGTATCTTTATTGGCTTGAATGGCGGTATCGACGGTTTAGTACACTTGTCTGATATTTCTTGGAACGAGCAAGGCGAAGAAGCTATTCGTCGTTACAAGAAAGGTGACACTGTTGAAGCTGTTATCTTGTCTGTAGACGCTGAAGGTAACCGTATCAGCCTTGGTATTAAGCAATTGAACAGCGATCCGTTCAATGATTTCTTAGCTGCTAACGAACGTGGTACTTTAGTTAAAGGTACTGTAACTGCAGTTGATGCTCGTGGCGCAACTGTTAAGTTAGCTGACGAAGTAGAAGCTACTCTTAAAGCTTCTGAAATCAACCGTGACCGCGTTGAAGATGCAACTAAATTCTTAGAAGTTGGTCAAGAAGTTGAAGCGAAAATCATCAACGTTGATCGTAAATCTCGCTCTATCAACTTGTCTGTTAAAGCAAAAGACGAAGCTGAAGAGAAAGAAGCAGTTGCTACTTTACGTACAGCAACAACAAGTCAAGAAAATGGTCCTAAGACTATTGGTGACTTGATTAAAGCACAAATGAAGTAATAGGTTAACAAAGTACAGTTTCATGTAACGGAATTGTACTTTTTATACAAATTACTGTAAACGGTAGCCTAGTATTCAACATACTGCGCTACCGTTTTGTATTTAAACAGGTTATTATCAGACGACATAGAGTAGCAATAAATAACGAGGTCGTAGATGACTACTGAAGCTCTTAATAAGTCTGATTTAATTGAACGCATTGCGCTAAAAAACCCACACTTAGCTGAACCTTTGGTGGAAGAAGCGGTTAAAATTATGATTGATCAAATGATAGAAGCACTATCAACTGATAATCGAATTGAAATCCGTGGTTTTGGTAGCTTTGCTTTACACCACCGTGATCCAAGAGTTGGTCGCAATCCTAAAACAGGAAGATCAGTAGAAGTGGCAGCTAAAGCTGTTCCACATTTCAAACCCGGTAAAGCACTGCGTGATGCAGTCAACGAATCCGGGAAATAAATAAAAAATTTATAAGCGGGGTGCCTATGCGTTATATTTTAATTGCATTGCTCATTGTTGTATTTGGTTATTCTTTAGCACTAGTATTGCAAAATCCAACAGAGCTTTCTGTTGATTTGTTATTTACCCAAGTTCCAGCTATGCGATTAGGCTTATTATTGCTACTCACATTAGTACTTGGAACGGTAGTTGGTCTTTTGTTAGGTGTGCAAGTTTTCAGAGTGTTTCAAAAAAGCTGGGAAATTAAACGTCTTCGTAAAGATATCGACTATTTGAGAAAAGAACAGATTCAAACTGCTCAATTGGCAGCAGCAGAAGCCGCTGCAAATGTAAGACATGAAAAAACCGTTTTAGATGCTTATCCCCAAGATAAAAATTCTACTCCGTTATAATTCGAACACTACTCTTTATTCACGAGTAAAGAGTAGTATATTTCTTAATTTATTCGAATGTTCTTCTTTTTATTTTTCTAAAAATTAGTCCCCGTAGCATTATTATCTCTAAATTTAAAAGCCTTCCTTATACATTCCTTTATTACTTGATGACTTGTCTATTATAATGATGCTGATTTTATGTGATGGAAGAAAGTCTCTTGAGTATCATTGTTGCGTTAGATGCAAAAAGCCAATATGACGCTTTAAAAATTGTTGAACAACTTGATCCTACTTTATGTCGTGTAAAAGTGGGTAAAGAGCTTTTTACTCATGAAGGCCCATCTGTTGTAAAAAAACTTCAAGAACAAAACTTTGAAGTTTTTCTTGATCTTAAATTTCATGATATTCCAAATACTACCGCTCAGGCTGTTTGTGCAGCAGCTGATTTAGGAGTGTGGATGGTCAACGTCCATGCTTCAGGTGGCCGTAAAATGATGGAAACTTGTGTAGAGCGTTTAAAAGCAGGCAACTATCAAACTCAGTTGATTGCGGTCACTGTGTTGACGTCAATGGGACGTGAAGATTTAAAAGATATTGGTTTAGATGTTGAACCAGTGGAGCATGTAAAGCGCTTAGCTAAACTCACTAAAGAAAGTGGCTTGGATGGTGTGGTTTGTTCCGCACAAGAAGCTAAAATTCTTCGTGAATTGATTGGACAAGACTTCTCTTTAGTAACACCTGGTATTCGCCCAGAAGGGTCAAATGCGGACGACCAAAAACGTATTGTGACTCCGAAGCAAGCTATGCTTGATGGTTCTACACATTTGGTCATTGGTCGACCGATTACTAAAGCTGAAAATCCAACAGAAATGTTGAAGTCTATTCTTACTTCAATTGCTTAAAAATTTAGGAATAAGCTAATTAATAGCGGGGCGAGTAGGCTTAATAATAAGCCGCTCATCATGGCATGTGGTACATAATGTGTGCCACATGACTGTTTTACCATAGCTAATGTAACATCCATTGAAGTTGCGCCAGCACTTGAGATAGCAGGACGTGGAAAGCGCCATCCCATTGTATACATTAAAAATATAGCAACAATTTCTCTAAATAAATCAGTTAATAAGGCGATACCACCTAGTTCTGCCGAGCGCAATTGCGTAAATAAGATACCTGACATTGAATACCAACCATAACCTTGTGCTAATGCTAACGTCTCATTCAGTGCAAAATGTTTATTAAGCAAAAAGTAGTTGATGAAGCCTGCGATACATGACCCTATAAAAGCGGCTAAAGGTACAATTAAAATTTTCCAGCTTAACCACGTACGGTTGAAGTGGGTGAACGCAAGCTCAATACCAATTAAGAAAATAAATAGTAATAATAAATACCAACTATTAAATGCCATATGTGAATTGAATTGAGTGGCGATAGTTCCTAATAGAACACCGATGCCTAAGGCAAGAAAAGCTTTTGCAATATTCTTTAGAGCATTTACAAAGAGTTGAAGTGAGATTTTTCCTTTCACACTTTGTTTATCAAAAATTGTATAAGCCAATAAACATGTAAAAAAAGAACCAAAAGATGTGGTTAGCGCAATGATTATAGCTGGTGGAACTATGGCAGAAGGATCCTCAATTTGATCAAGTGCTAATGTTAACTCTAAAGCCACACTCGCTAAAAGAATATAAGAAAAATAGGGCAGTATTTTAAAAATAAACTGTCGGATATTTAGAGATATTTTGGGTGCTAGAAAAAAGCCGAAAGCAAGTGCTAAAAAAATTTGAATGATGAGATAAAAAGATTGCATATAATAATAGGTGGATTGTTTTCAACTCACCTATTATGTCTTGAACATTTTAAGCTGCATAGCACTGTGAGCTTTTATTTAAGAGTAAGTAATCTTTAGGATTAACTTTGCGTGTTTCTAACCAATACTTCCATGTATAGGTTGGCCATAGTGAAAAGTTTTTTCCATCGGCAGATTGATACCAGCTACTACAACCCCCAGCTTGCCATACAGTCCCTTGAAGCTGAGTTTGAACCCGCTCGTTAAAAGCATCTTGAACTTCTGGTTTGATCTCAATCGCTTTTTGCCCAGACTTTTCTACGAGTTGAATGAGTTGTAAAATGTAATTTACTTGAGATTCAATCATAAAAATAACTGAATTATGACCTAATACTGTATTAGGGCCGACTAGCTGAAACAGGTTCGGAAAGTTTTTAGTCATAATGCCATAATAACTTTCTGCACCATCTTTCCATGCTTGTTTTAACTCTATTTGATTGCGTCCAATACAAGTGAAATGTTTCAAGTAAATACGTGGGTCAGTAATAAAACCTGTACCGTAAATTAAACAATCAATAGGTCGTTCTTTACCATCTTTCGTAACAATACTATTTTCTTTAATTTCTTGAATATCATTCGTTACTAGCTCAACATTTTTACGGTTAAATGTAGGGAAGTATTTATTTGAAATAAGAATCCTTTTACATCCCATCACAAAATCTGGTGTGAGTTTCTGTGCCAACTCTTTATCTTTCACTTGGAAGCGAATGAAAGCTTCTGCCAATTTTTGACCATATTTCATGATTTGGGGTTGAACAATGGGTACAACGCGTGACTCATTACTCCAGTAAAGACGACTACGATGAATTTGACGATAAAGATTAGAAGATTTGAATAATGCTTTACTCAAACCTGAGTATTTGCGTTCATCTCGTGGTATTACCCAAGCAGCGGTCCGTTGAAATACATAGAGCTGCTTAACATCTCTAGCTATTTCTGGAATATATTGAATTGCACTACCACCTGTACCAATAGAAGCGACTGATTTGCCGTTTAGGTTATAGTTATGCTCCCACTGTGAAGAGTGAAAAACTTTTCCTTTGAATTTTTCGATACCCTGAATATGAGGGATTTGTGGGATGTGTAGGGGGCCTGATGCAAAAACTACAAATTGAGCTTCAATCGAAGGCTGATTTTTAAAATCAAGAGTCCACACGTGACGCATCTCATCATATTGGATATGAGTTACATCGTGGTTGAACTTACAGTAATTTTTAATCTTATATTTTTCTGTAATATCTTGAATATATTGGAAAATCTCTGGTGCTTCAGCGTAACGTTTTGACCAGTCAGTTTTGGGAGCAAAAGAGAGGGAGTACATATGAGATTGAACATCACATGCTGCGCCTGGATAGCGATTTTCTCGCCACGTTCCGCCCACATCATTTGATTTTTCTAAAATAACAAAGTCTTGTTGTTGATTTTGCAGTAAACGGATTGCCATTGCTAGGCCACCAAATCCAGCACCAATAATAGCGATTTTAGTTTTTTGAATAGCATCTTGCTTTGCGTTTAACATTGGAAACCCTGCATAAGCTGAAAAGAGGATTGCATGCAAGACTAACGTTTTTTGAGCAGTTTAAACATGATTGGATCGACGTGAAAATTGATAGATTCGGCAATTAATTTTCTTTCTTCTTTATAGTAAAACATTTGAGTCTAGGGAAATTGATAGAAGAATGAAACGGTCGATACTTGGTTTAATGTATTTAATTCAAGGAATGCGCAATGCAGGCATTGATGTCGACTCACGTTTGGCTGGTATGGGAATTAAGGTTGATGCTTTAGATCCGAGTTCCACAATTCATGATCGCCTAGAATGGGATATTCAACAAATTATTAGTGAAAATGTTGAGCCTGAGAAGGGTCTATTTATTGGTCAGCATTATGCTTTAGCAGGTTATGGACCCTTGCTGATGTTGCTTGTAACAAGTAATGATGTGCAAACTGCGTTAAACAAAGGGATCCAATATCAAAAACTTACTCATTTGTTTGGTGCTTTAGGCCTCTACGAAACCGATGAACGTACCATTTTAAATTATTTGCCTGTTGATTTGAAAACCCAAGTGGGACAGTTGCGCGCCCAATGTGAAGTTTCAGGAACTTATAAATTTATTCAAGATATTTATATGATGATGGGATTACAAATGCCCGCTATGCGTGTAGAACTTCCATTTGAAAAACCAACTGATTCAGATACTTTATCTCGCTATTTTGCATATTATGGCGATGATGTGCACTTTAATGGTAAATATGCAGCTTTTAGCCTAAGCAAGGATGTGCTTGAAATCAAAATCCCTTCTGCGGACATCATTACACATCGTATTTATGAGTCAAAATGTATTACAGAAATAACAAGATTAAATCAACAAGATCACCAAACTCCACATATCATACAATGTGTGCAAGATTATCTTGAGTTGCAACAAGGAATTATCCCGAGCATGGCGGAAACAGCTTTTGCATTGAAAATGCCTGAAAGGACATTAAGGCATCAATTGCAACAGTTAAATACGAGTTATAAGCAAATTCGTGAACAAATTATCAAGAATAAGGCATTAAAGCTTATGGAATATAGGGAATACTCAATAGAAGTTATTGCTGAATTGCTCGGTTATTCTGAACCAGCGGCATTTAATCATGCATTTAAAAGATGGTTTGGACAGAGTCCTCGACAATATAGCAAAGAGTCATCGTCGTAATTCTTGATGCTAAAAGCTAATGTGGTTGAACAAAATGTTCGCTATACTCCTATCAGTTAAAATTGAAATAAAACGATATGTTAAATTTAAAATCTTCTCATAGTACTGCATTCTCACCTTCTTCCCCAGCAGAACGCTATGCTGAGGCTTTAGCTTCAGGCCAGTTTATGGCAGATGAAGCGCAAGCACAGGCAGTGCAAGAATTAGATCGTGTATGGAAAGAACTTTTAAACCGTTATAAAGCCTCTAAAAAAGCTTTCCGTCGTTTTCGCCGCCAAACTTCACCTAATGGTGTCTATATGTGGGGCGGAGTAGGTCGTGGAAAAACTTGGCTTATGGATCAATTTTATGAGTCAGTGCCGTTTCGCCGTAAAACACGTATGCATTTTCATCATTTCATGCAACATGTTCATAAAGAGTTAAATAAGCTTTCTGGTCAACGTAATCCACTTGAAATTGTGGCTGACCAAATTTATAAAGATGCAGTCGTTATTTGTTTTGATGAGTTCTTTGTATCAAACGTAACGGATGCAATGATTCTAAGTGATTTATTTCAAAAATTATTTGTTCGTGGTGTGACATTAATTGCAACATCAAATATTGCACCAGACGGTTTATATAAAAACGGTATTCATCGTGATCGCTTTTTACCAACAATTGAAATGGTTAAAAAGAATTGCACTGTTTTAAATGTAGATGCGGGTGTAGATTATCGTTTACGTGTCTTAAAACAAGCTCAATTATTTAAGTCGCCATTAAGTAATGAAGTCCAAAGTTGGATGTCGGAACGTTTTAGCGCTTTAACGCATACACAAGCTCATTCTCAAGAACCAATTGTAATTAATAATCGTATTGTCGAGACTCTAGGACATACCGAAGATGTGTTGTGGTGTGAGTTTTCTGAACTTTGCTTTAAACCGCGTAGCCCAGCAGATTTTATTGAAATTGCAAATATCTATAATACGGTTCTGGTAAGTAATGTTCCACATTTAACAGATTTCTTGTCTGAAGGTACACGTCGTTTTATTTATTTAGTCGATGAATTTTATGACCGTGGAGTAAAATTACTTTTAACGTCTCAAGATAGTATTATTGATATTTATCAAGGTGAAAAGTTAGCATTTGAAATTGAGCGTACTCGCTCGCGTTTGTTAGAAATGCAATCGGATGAATATTTGCATTCAGAACATCGTCATATTGATGAAGCTAAAAACGCATAAAAAATAGATATGAAAAGCGCTCTAGATTGAGCGCTTTTTTTACAACAAAAATAGATGAATTTAGTTAAATAATGCTTTTTCACGCTGCAAAGTTTGATATAACTAAATACGCTTTAGAAAAATAAGATAGTGAACTTTTTTGTCTGTTAACAAAAAGTCTAGTTTCAGTATCTTTAAATATTGAATAAATTGTTGGGAATCCTAGTTAGAATTTTAATATTTCCTATATAGGGAAATTTATCTTTGTCAATATTTTTGCAAGGGAAAATGCTCACTATTTAGGAATGTGATATTAGTATTCAGCTTAATTTAAATCGGTATACTAGGATTCTCTTGGTATAAAAAGTAGCAACTTCAGGAAAGACAATGACTGCACGTATTCAAAAAGGCAAGTTAGCGATTGCTAAAGAACTTTACGATTTTATCGAAAATGAAGCTTTACCAGGTTCTGGTTTAGATAGTGAAACTTACTGGAAGAACTTTGAGCAAGTTGTTGTCGATCTTAGCCCAAAAAATAAAGCATTATTGGCTAAGCGTGATGAATTACAAGCAAAAATTGATGAATGGCACCGTAACAATAAATTTGAATTAGGTGCTTATAAGGCGTTCTTAACTGAAATTGGTTATTTATTGCCAGAAGTTGAAGACTTTCAAATTACAACTGAAAATGTTGATGAAGAAATCGCATTATTGGCAGGGCCGCAGTTAGTTGTACCTGTACGTAATGCTCGTTATTGCTTAAATGCAGCGAATGCTCGTTGGGGCTCTTTATATGATGCACTTTACGGCTTCGATGTAATTTCTGAAGAAGGCGGAGCTGAAAAAGGGAAAGGATATAATCCTGTACGTGGTGCAAAAGTAATTGAGTTTGCTAAAAATTTCTTAAATGAAGTTTTCCCACTCGCAGAAGGCTCACATGCAGATGCGACAAAATATGCAATTGAGCAAAATAAACTTGTTGTGACTTTGAAAGATGGTTCAAAAACAGGTTTAGCTCATGAAGCTCAGTTTGTTGGTTTCAATGGTGAAGAAGCGAATCCTACGGAAGTTGTTCTTTTAAGTAATGGTCTTCATGTCATTATCGAAATTGATGCATCTAGCCCAATTGGTCAAACTGATTTAGCGGGTGTTAAAGACTTAACATTCGAAGCGGCTGTAACTACTATTCAGGATTTAGAAGATTCTGTTGCAGCAGTAGATGCTGAAGAAAAAGTTGAAGGTTACCGTAACTGGTTAGGTTTAATGAAAGGTACGCTTCAAGAATCTATCGAGAAAAATGGTAAAACAATTGTTCGTGATTTAAATAAAGATCGCGAAATTAAGAATTTAATTGGTGGCACTACAAAACTTCATGGTCGTTCACTTATGTTACTTCGTAACGTAGGTCACTTAATGACTAACCCAGCTATTTTGGTAGATGGCGAAGAAATTTTCGAAGGTATTATGGATGCATTGGTAACACCATTGTTATCAGTTGCAGACATCCGTAGTGAAAACGAAAATAAGAACTCTCGTAAAGGTTCTATGTATATTGTTAAACCAAAAATGCATGGTCCAGAAGAAGTTGCGTTTGCTGTAGAGTTATTTGAACGTGCTGAACAGGCGATTGGGTTACCACCTAAATCGTTAAAAATCGGTATTATGGATGAAGAGCGCCGTACATCTGTAAACTTGAAAAACTGTATTGCTGCTGCAAAAGATCGCACGATCTTTATTAATACTGGTTTCATGGACCGTACTGGTGATGAAATTCATACGTCAATGGAAGCTGCGCCAGTTGTGCGTAAAGAGGCTGTAAAAACACAAAAATGGATTGCTGCTTACGAAAACCGTAACGTTGCAATTGGTTTGAAGACTGGTTTACAAGGTAAAGCACAAATTGGTAAAGGCATGTGGCCAAAACCAGATAGCATGAAAGATATGTTGGCAACTAAAGCTGCACATCCAAATGCGGGTGCTTCATGTGCTTGGGTTCCATCTCCAGCAGGTGCAGTGCTTCATGCGATGCATTACCATCAAGTGAATGTTAAAGCACGTCAAGATCAGTTGAAAACTGAAGAAATGTTGTCATTAGATGACTTGTTGACTCCTCCGTTTGCACCAGAAACAAACTGGTCAGCAGAAGAAATTAACAATGAGCTTGAAAATAACTGCCAAGGTATTTTAGGTTACGTTGTTCGTTGGGTTGACTTAGGCGTGGGTTGTTCGAAAGTTCCTGATATTAATAACGTAGGTTTAATGGAAGACCGTGCAACATTACGTATTTCTTCTCAACACGTAGCAAACTGGTTACGTCATGGTATTGTGACTCGTGAACAAGTTGAAGAAGTGCTTAAACGCATGGCAAAAATTGTTGATGAGCAAAACGCGAATGATCCATTGTATAAACCAATGGCTGCTAACTTTGAAACCAACATTGCTTTCCAAGCAGCTTCTGATCTTATCTTCAAAGGGTGTGAACAGCCTTCAGGTTATACTGAGCCATTACTTCATGCTGCTCGTTTAAAGTTAAAAGGTTATACAGGTGACTAATTTTAACCTGTCATAAAAAAAGCCTCTTCGGAGGCTTTTTTTGTTCTCGGTATATTTTTTGCTTAAACTATGAAAATGTATCTCTAAAGGGGATCTTTGAATTTGATTAATTTGAAAAGTCTAGATAGTAATAATTGGATTCAATGTGCAAGATTATCTTTGGATGAATCTCAAAAAGACTATGTTGCACCAAATGTATATTCTATTGCTGAGTCTAAAGTGGAAGAACATTACTGTCCAAGAGTGATTTGTTTCAATAATGACGTCATTGGGTTCTTAATGTATTGCGTCGAAATTGATCCACCTGATGAGACATTATTCTGGTTATTTCGTTTTATGATTGATAAAAATAATCAAGCTAAAGGTTATGGTGCCGCAGCGTTGCAAATCGCAATTGATGAAATATTTACAAAAGGAGCTAAACGCATTCGAACTATGTATAAATCATCTAATCATTGTGCTGGAAAACTTTATAAAAAATTGGGTTTTATAGAAACTGGAGAATATGATGAATGTGGAGATATTATTTTAGAGTTGAATATTTCCCTTCAAAAAAAACGCTAACTGAAAATTCCAGTTAGCGTATGAAGTAATAGAATAGATTTAAAAGCAATATTAGTTACTGCTCACAATTCCAATTTTGGTGACACCTAAACGCTGCGCTATAGCCATGACCATCGCTACATTTTTATATTCAGCCATTTGATCTGGTTTAAGTTTGATCTGGTCTTGATCTTTTTTGGCAACCACACCTTGAAATAAAGTCTCTAGTGCGGTGCGGTCTGAAACCTGCTGATTATTCCAAAACACTTTACCTGCTGCGTCAATTCTTACATCAATCACTTCAGGTGGCTTCTCATTTGTTGGTGGCGGTGTGCCATTTGGCAAATTAATATTAATCGCGTTGTTTGGCGCTGGAATGGTAATAATGAACATAATAATAAGTACCAACATGACATCAATAAGAGGTGTCATGTTGACCTCCAACATCACATCGTCATCATTATTTGAACCGACATTCATACCCATAAAATTCTCCTTAAAATAATTACTGGGAGGCTGGAGGGGTAGTAACAAATGCAATTTTGCCAATACCAGCTTGTTTGGTCGTACTAATGACCTGATCTATTGCCTCAAAATGAGTAAGCTGATCTCCACGAATATGAACTTCTGGCTGAGGCCTTTTTTGCGCAACTGCTTGAAGCTTTGATAGCAATATTACTTTATTAGGCACATAGCTTTCATTCCAGAAAATATCTCCTTTCTTGTTCACAGAAAGTTGAATATTTTCAGGTGTGGTGGCATATGGAGTATTTTTTTCTTCTGGTAGTTTCACTGGAACCGTATGTGTGACTACCGGAATCGTAATTAGAAAAATAATAAGTAAAACCAACATGACATCAACCAGAGGCGTCGTATTAATTGCACCAATCATTTCATCGTCATCTTCAGAACCAACACTCATACCCATAACGTTTGCTCCTCGTTATTTAATGCTGCGGTTAACCGAATTATTGGTACTAATTTCTCCGCTTAACAAAACTGCGTGTAAATCTGAACCAAACGAACGAACATTTTCCATAACTGCTTTATTACGGCGAGTCAGCCAGTTGTAACCAAGTACAGCAGGTACTGCGACTGCCAGACCAATAGCTGTCATAATTAAAGCTTCACCGACAGGACCAGCAACTTTATCAATAGATGCTTGACCTGAAATTCCGATCGCTGTTAATGCATGATAAATTCCCCAAACCGTACCAAAAAGACCAACAAATGGTGCCGTAGATCCAACTGTTGCCAAAAAGGCTAAGCCGCCACCTAAGTGATTTTGTATTTTTTCAATTGCACGTTGAATTGATATGCTCACCCATGTATTAAAATCGATTCGTTCAAGTAAAGAACCGCCGTGCGATTTGGTTGAGTTAATGCCTTTTTCTGCAATAAAGCGATATGCGCTACTTTGCTCTAAATTATCAGCTGCATTATCTAATGAGGTGGCTTCCCAAAAACTTTTCTCTGCCTCTTTGCCTTGGCGTTTTACTTTAGCTTGTTGTAAGAATTTAGAGACAATGATGTACCACGTACCAATAGACATGAGTACTAATATAAATAAGGTAGATTTAGCGACTAAATCTCCCTCACGCCAAAGAGCTTCTAGACCATAAGGATTTTTAACAGTTTCGCTTGTTGCTGGTTTTGGTGGTGGAGTAGGAGTATTTGTATTTGAAGTTGCTTCAGTGGTTGCTGTTGCAACAGGAGCATTATTCGTTTCTTCGGCAAAAACTGTACTTAATGGAAGCAATGAACATGCTGCGATTAGACTTGCAGAAGCGAAACGTACTAACGGTTGAGTTGATTTTTTCATCATATTATCTCCAATATTTTTTAATTTCTTACTAATTCAGTTGTTTATTCAATTACGAATGGATATTCAATTTCGTACCAGTCTTGCTGAGGCATGCCGTCTTTCATTGCTGGTTTGAACGTACATAAGCTGTAAGCTTTAGTTGCCGCTTTATCTAAGGTTTTGCTGCCACTTGATTTTTTTACTTTTGCATCAATGACTTTGCCTGAAGTATCAACCAAAACACGTATACGCACGGTACCTTGTTCTTCATTCATCAGTGCTTCACGTGGATATTCCGGTTTTTCACAGCCAGCAGAACCTTCCGAAACACCGCGTGTTACGCCAGCTGGTTTTGGAGCTGGGGCAGCTGCCACTGGAGCCGGTGCGGCAACAGGGCTTGGTGATGGGGTGCTAGGTGCAGCCGGAGCTTGTGTAGCAACTTTAGTCGGTTGAGCTACTGGTGTCGTTTTTTGTACCGGTGTCGCTACTTTCTCTACTTGTTTAAGCGGCTCAGGAACTTTGGCAACTTTTTCTACCATTTTAGGTGGTTCAGGCGGTTTTTCCTTAGGTTTTGGCTCCTCTGGCTTAGGGGGAGGAGGCGGTTTAATATCTTGAATAATTTGTAATTCCACAGGTTTTTCTGCTGGTTTTTGAATATTGTTTGCTAAACCTGACATCAGAATATAGGCAACAATAAGATGCAGAAAAAGTACTGCGGCAATACCAATAAGGCGCTTTGCAGATTTATTTTCTATGTCTGTAAAAGTCATGCCCATAGTTACTCCTGAAACTGTAGACAAACAATTTTTAAAATGACTGTTTGGCTAAGAATGAGTATTTGTTCTGCAAATTAACTGTTGAGAGTTATATTTGCAGAACAACCATTTAGAACTTATATGTACCTCTTACAAAGTACGTACGCCCTAAAGGATCTGCATAACGTGGGTCATATCCCATTTGGAAGTTGTCACCGACATTTGAAGCAGGAGGGTCTTCATCAAAAATATTTTTGATACCAGCGGTCACTTCTAGATTTTTAAAGCCTTTATAAGTGCCTGAAATATTGTATGTTGTATAGTCGCTTACCTTGTGATTTCTATAACCAGGCTTAACAGAAGAAGTTGAATTTTGATCTTCATAACCGCGTGAAAAATTTTGTTGTAGGTTTAAAGCCCAGTTTTCATAATTCCAATTTAGGTTTGCAGTATGTTTCCAGCGAAGAATAATAGCTTGGTAGTCTAGGCCACTATAAGTGCCGGCAACACCTATCCATTCTCCATTTGGCTCGGCTTGATATTTATAGTCTGTTATATATGTACCATCAATATTGAAACCAAAACGACCTGTAGCAGTCATTGGAGAAACCCAACTTAAGCCCACATCAAACCCAGATGTTTTAATTCCACCTAAATTTTGTTGTGTTGTAATAATATAATCTAATGAACCATCAGGATTACGTACAAATTTGTCTGCATATTTCACAGGGTCATCAAAAATAGCAGTTTCTGAAAGTGTAGCAATTTGCTTGTCGACTTCGATATTGAAATAGTCGAGAGTGAAGGCTAAATTTTTAATTGGTTCAAATACTAAGCCTGCAGTAAAAGACTTTGACTCTTCTGGATCTAGAGTTTTATTTCCCCCATTTTGTCTGTCGAATTGCATATTACAATCACGTTCTCTTACACCACCTGGTTTTAAGACATTCCCTGGGCAGAGTACGGGATCATAATAGTATCCACCCGTATTAGTTACTGAGTTTGGTCCATTCACTTCCCAAAGTGTTGGAGCTCTGAAGCCAGTACTATAAGTAGTACGGAACATTAACTGTTTAATAGGTTCCCAACGAAGTGCAAATTTTGGATTAAATGTATCGCCAAAATCATTGTAGTCATCATAACGAGCGGCAATTTGAGCTTCTAAAGTTTTAAGAAGTGGAATATGAAATTCGGTAAATACCGATTTAATATTACGATCACCAGTATTTACTGGTTCATCAGGATCGACACCTGTACTAGGTGCGACTCGGGCAACATCAGTAACGACTTTTGAAGTCCAATCTTCATAACGATAGCTTGCTCCAATCGCAAAACCAACGTCTCCTGCTGGTAATTTAAATATAGGTCGACTTGCAGTGAAATCAACGGTAGTTGCATCTAGGTTGGCTTTTAAGTATTTACCTTCAACGCCTAATTCATTCCATGCATTAGCATCTTCAGGGTTTTGTGGTCCGAATGGGTTTAAAATACCATTATTTAAAGCTTCTTGTGTTTTATCAAAGTTTAAATAGCCACTTACGATAGCATCCGATGCACTACTATGCGCATAGGTAACGCCTGAATTAATATCCCAACCATGAGTTTCACCCTCAATACCAGCAAACAATCTATGAGATTGGTTAATACTGTTACTTATACGGTTGCCAGATTGTGAACGCAGATATAGAGGGATAGTTTCAGTAGCTCCAGCAAGAGCGGGAGTTATGCCATTTCCTGGATAATATTTACTACTAGGGTCAAGCGTCAGATCAAAAAATACATCTGGCGCAACTGAAGTAGTGACTTCACTTCTTGCATATAAATATTCTGCAATCGCGTTAAAATTATCATTTAGTTTAAAAGTAGCTCGGCCCATAGCTGAGATATCTTCAGTTTTTGGAACAATACCAATTACTGCTTGGCTATTATATTTACAAAGTTGACCATCAGCCTCTACTAGAGGATTATTACCACACCCTGTAGCTGCATAGGGATTACCTAAACCAGGGACATTAGCAGGGAATGAACCACTACTAGTTTTGTGGATTCCTAATTCAGGTAGTATGCCCCCACGTCGACTAACTTTACGGTCTTTGGCCATGACATCATCGCCTTTGCGATAGTCCACCACACCAAAAACGTTATAGCCATTTTCATCTAGGTCACCGAAGCCACCAAAGATACTATAGTCTTGTTGCTCACCGCCTTTTTCTTCTGGTTTTTGATAGCCAGCGGTTAGGTTAAGTCCTGTAAACTGCTTTTTGGTAATAAAGTTAATTACCCCGCCAATTGCATCTGTTCCATAAATGGAAGAGGCACCATCTCTTAAAACCTCGATTCGGTCTAACATGGCGAGTGGAATAATATTTAAGTTTGTGACGCCGCTATCATAAGCATTTGCAGCTAATCGACGACCATTAAGTAAAACAAGTGTTTTATTGGCACCTAAGGCTCTCAGGTTTGCTGCCGAACCAGCTGTTTTACTTGCACCCACGTTGCTGGCGGTAACAAAGTTCGATTGGTTTGCACTAATTTTTGCTAAAGCTTCTTCAGTTGTGGTCACCCCTTGTTTTAAAATTTCATCGACTTTTACAATGGTAATGGGTGAAGCGCTTTGAGCTGCAACTCCCTTGATTGAAGAGCCTGTCACAGCAACTTTTACAACTTTGACGGGTTTATCATCATTGCTTGATTGTTCTGTTTCTGCTGCTTGCGCCATGGTAAGACACATCATGCTTAAACTAAGGGTACTTAATTTAAGAATTGTTTTGCCGATCTTGGGGGTTACCTGAGATCGAACATTGTATTTTTTTTTCATCGTGGATTTGATCCCTTTTTGTTGTAGTTAGCGATATTGCTGAAAAGTCTTTAAGCAAAGCAAGTGCCAACTATATATTTTTCTTTTTT
>NZ_JRVL01000369.1:0-757 GCF_054823985.1 Acinetobacter sp. GN11
ATTTTTTCTATTTCCTCTTCTGTTAATAGAGGTTTACCTTTGAGAAAAGTCTCTTCATAACTAACTAGATTTAATTTCAAGTTAAATGCTAAATCAGGATAGTCTTTGACTAAGTTTTTAGCTTTTTCAGCGGCCTCATCTATATACTCAGGTTCATGTCCCATACCACCATGCATAAGAATAAATGTCCCATATTCATCTAATGTAATAAGAATTTTATTGACTGCTAATTGAATACTTTTTGCTTGTTCTTGTTGGACTGTAGACGTTAATTGTTCTTTCCAATCTGTGTATAGATGAGCTGCAACTATTGCAGCCCCTAACGTAGTCAAGCCGCCGAAAATTCCTGAAATAGTAGATAAACTATCTTTAGTTGCTGTTACATCGCCCCAATATTTAAAGAGAATACCTAACACACTCCAGATCAAGATAGCTAAAAGAATGATCGATACTGAGATGCTGAAAGCAACAACATTTTTATTCATTAATCACCAACCGTTCCAAGAATAGTAATCATTTGTGGCCCAGTCATCCGAGCCTTACTAATAATTTCGACCAACTCATCATAAGTTAAATTAAAAGAATCTTCACTATCAAAAACATAGACCTTATTTTTACCTTCATATTCTGGTGGTGTGGGTGGCACAAAACGCTTTGGAATAAGTGTTTGTGCTAATTGCTCATCTGTTAGTCTGGTAAAGTTCATTTTTACTTTCTTCAATAAATTATTTAACAATTGTTAGCTGATCCCACATAA
>NZ_JRVL01000370.1:0-753 GCF_054823985.1 Acinetobacter sp. GN11
AGTAAATGTGGAGTTGGCTCCTTTCCCTCTGGATTATAACGATTAATAGGGCCTCTCATTTTTTCTGATATTAAATGTAAATTTTTTCTAGCTCTTGATGCCAAGACATATAATATCATTTTCGCATTTATATCTCTATTTGAATCACTAAAATGGGGAACGAACCCATCAAGTAAAGCAAAGCCTATTACCGTATCATATTCCTCTCCTTTAACACCATGAATAGTTGAGACTGTTACCCCATCTCTCTGTTTAAAAACTTTCTTAAAATTTTCAAGAGTCTCTACCCCATTTAAACCTTCAGATGAAAGTCTTTCTAGCTTTTGATAAGAACTTTGAAAAAAAGAATCATAATGGCTCACAAGACAAGGAATAGACTTCCAATCAATATTTAAATCATTAAATAGCTTTGAAAAAAATAACTTTAAATATTCTAAACCATCATTTTCCTGAATTTTGATTGAATTACAAATTCTAAGAAAGCTTTTGTTTGACATATGGCTAATATTTATTCCTAACAACTCAAGATCCTTAAGTATTTCACTACACCACCTCAATCTTCTTATATATATATCTGGCGAGGGTTCTGTTAATGTCAACTTTGAAACTTTGAACCAAAAGTTATCAATGTCTCTAGAAAATGGAGCCATACCCGGTCCATCAAAACTCAAATCAGGATGTTTGACCATAAGCTTTCTAGTAATAACTCCAATATGAATCCAATGTGGGGCTACGACACAAATATCATTAGGA
>NZ_JRVL01000371.1:0-895 GCF_054823985.1 Acinetobacter sp. GN11
ACTTTTAGCTGAAGGCAAAGAAACCCGCCACATTGATGGTAAAGACTACGTACTCGAATATCCGATCAAGGCTGACTTTGCCTTGATTAAAGCTTACAAGGGCGACCGCTGGGGCAATCTGGTTTACCGCAAATCTGCACGTAACTTTGGCCCGATCATGGCCATGGCAGCTGATGTCACCATTGTTCAGGTCTCTGAGGTAGTTGAGCTAGGTGGACTAGATCCAGAGCACATCATTACCCCGGGCATCTTTGTACAACACGTTGTTCAAGTACAGCCAGCACAATAAGCAATAAGGAGAAATAACATGAGCTACCAGAAACTCAGCCGTGACCAGATTGCAAAACGTGTGGCACAAGATATTCCAGATGGTGCCTATGTGAACTTAGGTATTGGCTTACCAACCAAGATTGCAAGCTATTTACCTAACGATAAAGATATTTTTCTTCATTCTGAAAATGGTCTATTGGCATTTGGCCCACCACCAGTGGAAGGTGAAGAAGACCCTGAACTAATTAATGCAGGTAAAGAGTTTGTGACCATGCTTGAAGGTGGCAGCTTTTTTCACCATGGCGATTCATTTGCGATGATGCGTGGTGGACACCTTGATATTGCAGTGCTTGGCGCATTTCAGGTTGCAGCGAATGGTGACTTGGCGAACTGGCACACGGGTGCGCCGGATGCGATTCCTGCGGTGGGTGGTGCGATGGATTTAGCTGTAGGTGCTAAAAAAGTATTTATCACCACAGATCATGTGACTAAGCAAGGTGAACCGAAGATTGTGGCTGAGCTGAGCTATCCGGTAACTGGGAAAAACTGTGTTGACCGTATTTATACCGATCTTTGTGTGATTGATGTGACTACCGATGGTTTAAAGGTGATTGAGAAAGTGGAA
>NZ_JRVL01000059.1:0-16520 GCF_054823985.1 Acinetobacter sp. GN11
TGTTTTTCGTTACAAACCGCAACAATCATGTCACAATTGGTAATAATAATTAAATTAATAATCATTATCATTCACGTTACATAAAAACCTGAGAAGATCTACCATGATCCATGAAAATATTCTCGACTGCATAGGTAAAACGCCACTATTACAATTATCAAGGCTATTCACGCATCAATCGATCTCAGTGATTGCGAAAATGGAATTGTTAAATCCAGGAGGAAGTATTAAAGACCGTCCAGCATTATTCATGCTACAGGAAGGCCTGAAATCCGGAGTGATTCATAAAGATAGTCATATTGTTGAAAGTTCTTCAGGAAACTTAGCGATTGCGCTTGCAATGGCATGCAAAATATATGGATTAAAATTTACTGCCGTTATTGATCCAAAAATTGCCTCAGCAAACTTACAAATGCTGAAGCTCTACAAAGCCAATATCGAAATGGTCTCTGAAAAAGACCAAAACGGCGGTTACTTAAAAACCAGAATTGACACTGTAAAACGTCTCTGCCAACAACTGCCGAATGCTGTCTGGATTAATCAATATGCAAATCCAAACAACTGGAAAAGTCACTACTTTGGTGAAGCAGAAGAAATCCTAAATCAAATTGATCGCAAGATTGATTACCTCGTGATTGGAGCAAGTACTTCCGGCACGATTATGGGCGTGTCTCGTCGCCTTAAAGAAAAGTTCCCCGAATTAAAAGTCATCGCTGTCGATATTGTAGGCTCTGTTTTATTTGGTGGTACGTCTGGTCCACGTGAAATTCCCGGTATTGGAGCAAGTACCGTTCCAGCTCTACTCTCCCCCGATGAAATTGATGATGTCATTTATGTAGATGACTATGAGTCGGCACTTGGTTGCAGAGAACTTCTTGAACATGAAGGAATCTTTGCAGGCGGTTCGAGCGGCTCATCTATTTCAGCCATCAAAAAACTGATTCCAACCATTCCTGAAGGTTCATGCGTCTTAACGCTGTTACCCGATCGCGGTGACCGTTATCTCGATCTGGTTTATGAAGATGAATGGTTCGAAATGATCAAAAAGCGTCACTTCAATCGAAATGTACGACGCCAAGAAAACCTTACTTTACAAAATGTTGTTTAACTTTCTCCTTAGGACATATTCATGAGCAATTTGGCTACCCTTCGTTATCTTAGTCAATCAGATTTATTAAATCTTGGCGCAAATCATAGTAATTCATTTATAGAAGCGATTACTGAAGGTTTAACCCTGCATGCAAATAAACAATTTGTACAACCCTTAAAACCTTACCTCCGCTGGCAAGGTGCAGACCACATTGCTGACCGTATTATTGCAATGCCTTGCTATTTAGGTGGCAATGACCCGATTGCTGGAATCAAATGGATTGGTTCAAGACAACATAACCCTAAAAAATTCAATATTCCACGTGCCAGCGCACTGATTGTTCTGAATGACTCAGAAACAAATTACCCAGTCGCAGTGATGGAAGGCAGCTTAATTAGCGCAATGCGAACTGCTGCAATTACGGGTGTTTCGATTAAGTATCTAGCCAAAAAAGACTTTTCAGACATTACCGTGATTGGCTGCGGACCAATTGCTCAAATGCAGATTAAGACTGTGCTTGAACAATACGCTCAAGTGAAAAAAATACATTTATTTGATGTGAACCCTGAAGCCGCTGAAAAACTCAAAGCGTTGTTCCTTTCAGAATATCCACATCTAGAAATTGAAATTCATGACAGTGCCAAATCTGCAATTCAACAAGCAGATGTACTCATTACTTGTACGGTTTCAGATAAGCCTTACATCCCATTTGAGTGGCTTAAAAAAGGCTGCTTTGTTTCCAATATCTCAATTATGGATATTGAACCTGAAGTCTTCTTAAAAGTGGACAAAGTCATTGTGGACGACTGGGACCAATCAAATAGAGAAAAGAAAGTCATCAATGTGCTGGTTGAAGATGGCTTATTCAGTCGTGAAAAACTGCATGCTGAACTTGGCGACATCATTATTGGTCATAAAAACGGCCGCGAACATGAAGATGAAATTATTTTGCTTAACCCAATGGGCATGGCGATTGATGACATTGTTTGCGCTAAATGGTTCTTCAATGCCGCACAAGAACAAAACGTTGGCACGGTTCTACCACTTTTATAAGAATAGGAATAACTAAAATGCTAGATCGGATTTACACAGCACAACTACAAAAAACAATAGATGCCCTCTACATGGAGAATTATGGAGATTTTAGAGATCATATTTCCTATAAAAAGCCTTATTTGGCAATTACTCTAAATGATGAGTTGGAACTCTATTTCAGCTGTTTAAAAGTTGATGGTGTAAATCCTTTCTATGTTACTCAACCGGAAGTTTTACTTCATAACGTCTTGAGTAATACGACTTCTAAAATTTCTATTTCTGAAGTTTTTACCTATTTAACAAAAGCCTCTTGGTGGCCTTCACCACATCATCAAAAAGCGATTGACTATTGGCTCGACAACTTGGTGACGGCTGAAAAAATCCCTCAGATTTTGCAGTCAGCACTTTCATTTTCCTCACCTTTAATCACAAGTGAATTGCTTTCCCTTGTTGCTGACCGCCCATTTCATCCGTTCGCTCACTCAAAAGGTGAACTTGCACCACTTACGACTCAAAAAGAAATTGAGGTGTATTGGTGGGCTTTTAAGAAAGATGACGTGATCAATAATATGGATTCGATTCCTTATAAAGAGCTTCTGTTATCAGAAGTTGAGGACAATCATATTACTGAGAAAATGACTAAGCTTTCAGATGACTACTTAGCACTTCCTTTGTTAGAGACTCAACATCGCTATTTAAAATTTGAAGAAAATAAGTATAGCGGTATTGACCTGAACCACGTCACGACAATTGGTTTACCGACCTCATCTTTAAGAACCCTTATTCACAACTCAAACCCTAATCTGCATTTAAAACTATCAACAAATGCCAAAACATTAGGTGCGATCCGTTCTATGCCTGGACGTTATTTAATGAATGGGCATAGAGCATATGATTTTTTAAATGAAGTTATTAATGAAACGCCTTTATTAAAAAATCGCCTCTTTTTGAGTAATGAAACTCACTGGTGGGTGTTGGGTAAACAAGAGCACATTGTAAAAAATTTAGGTGTAATCGGTTGCCAAGTCAGACATCTACCCGACTTTTGCCAAGAAAAAAACGTCACCCCAATTACAATGTCGGCTTTAGGCTGTATCTATGTTGATCCATGGGAAACTTTAGGCGTTGAAGGTGACAAATGGACATTATTAAAAGACCTAAGTGTCCATTTTATTCAAACATTCTTAACACTGTGGTCGAAAGGAATCATGCCTGAATGCCACGGGCAAAACACCATGGTGTGTTATGAAAATAATGAGTTCAAATGCTTTATTTTGCGTGACCACGATACCTTAAGAATATGTACAACAGCAATTGAAGAAAGTGGCTTCACACCTCCAATTTATACCATTGATACGAGCACACCGAACAATCTTATCTTTAGAAAAAATGAAGACTTATTTAATTACTTCATTACCTTAGGGATTCAAATTAACCTCTACCCGATTGCTTTAGCTACCTTGAAATATACAGATCGTTCAGAAAGCGATTTCTGGGAAATGGTTCAAGACATTATTCATGATTTTGTAGAAACCCAACCAATTTCAGAGCAAACAAAATCCCAGATTCAAACCTATCTTTTCGACAATAAAACTTGGCCATTCAAACAGTTACTTACTCCACTGTTAGCCCAAGAAAGTGATTCGACGGGCATGCCAAGTAAAATAGGAACCACCCCGAACCCTTATCACAGCTTATCTGTTTCTAGCTATGAGACCATGGATATCTAAATCATGCGCTCATCTCGCCTAGATCATTTCATTATTTTGCTCTGTCAGTTTTTTTCCACTTTCGGGCTCATGGTGCTTATTCCGATCATGCCACTTTATATGGAAAAACTGACGGCGCATATGAGTGCTCCCACAATCTGGGCAGGTTTGGCACTCGCGGCTCCGGCAATTGGAAGCTTGTTTACAGCTCCGATTGTTGGCCAATTATCCGACACTTTTGGCCATAAGAAAGCGCTCCTACTTTCATTGGCTGGTTTCTGTATTTCAATACTGCTCATGGCTAGCGCCCAGCATTTATTCGTATTTATTTTTGCGCGGATCTTACTCGGTTTTTGCGGTCTTTCAGTCATTCTGAATGCCTATGTTTCATATCTTTCTAATGAACAACAACGAGGTGCCGCTTTTGGGCAACTACAAAGTAGTGTTGCGCTAGCTTGCCTATGTGGCCCTGTCCTTGGTGGGATATTCATGGACCACTGGCGGGTTGAAATATTACTTAATGCAACTGCATTTATTGTAGTTACATTAATTGTGATCGCATCCTTTTTATTAGCCAATCCAGTTAAAACTGAGGCTGTAAAAAACAAAGAAAAATCTGAAATTCCAGACTTTTTTGATAGAACAATTTTTTCCTGGTTAAGCGCCGGCATCTTGGTGCAAGCCGGTGGTTTTGGTTTAGTGTCCTGCTTTGTTTTATACATTAGTGAAATAAGCCAAAGTACTCATTCATCGTTATCTGCTGCGAGTTTAACGGGAACAATTCATGCGCTTTCATGGGGAGCAGCCTTTATTGCTGCGACCTATTGGGGGAAAAAAAATGATGATAAAGGAGATTCTTTTAATAACTTCGTTTACGCATCTTTAATTTGTGGCATCACGATTTTCGCGTTGATCTGGGTGTCTAATCTCTGGCTCATTCTTGTATTACGACTCATACAAGGTTTTTGCTTTGCAGCGCTTCTTCCTTCGATCTTACACACGATTTCTCTAAAAGCTGGCACTCAAAGCCAAGGAAAAGTAATCGGCATTTCTAACAGTGCTTTTGTCTTAGGCCAACTTTTTGGTCCGATCACCATCACGCTTACCTACTCATTTTTCAATATTACAGCCGCATTAATCTGCACCTCTTTATTTTTTATTGGTGCGGGCTTAGTGGTGATTTTGAACAGATTCTTAATGGATACAATTTTAGAAGAGGCACAAGAATGAACTCAATTATTACAACCGATGCATGGTCTTATAAACTTTTCGAACAGTACCTGAATACTTTCTTTCGCGAACTTAAAGTAGATCTTGAAGAGCACATTATCTCAGCTCAAGATTCTCCTTTATTCACGCGAGATGCAAAGCAGCCTAACTCAATCTATTTTTCTTACACATTTAATGCATCTAACACGGTTGTTTATGGCGCAGTTCAACACATATCAACCACTGGATATCATCGATATCAGCGTGGCTTTGCCCTGCAAAACTTAAGCGAAAATACATTTGACTCACTAACTGATCCTAAAAAATTAGTGAAGCTCATTACAGATGAACTGAATAGCCTATTCAAAGACAAAAACCAAAATAAGAACCTTTACTCCGATATTGCCAATAGTATCGAGAACACAAAATTCTTTTTAGAAAATAGACCATCCCAAACAACATCTAAAGAGTTGAGTGGTTTTCAAGCTACCGAACAAGGCATGCTATATGGCCACCCTTTTCATGTCACCTCTAAAGCCAACTTAGGTTTTTCGAAAGAAGACATGAAAAAGTATAGCCCTGAGTTAGGCGCAAGTTTCCAACTCCACTACTTTGCGGTCCATTCTTCTTTAATAGAAAAATTAGTGAGTGAAGCTCAAGCCTCGAGCCGTATTGAAGACGAAGTTTTAAACATTGCAAAAGAGCGCTTGCAAGAGAACTTAGTAAATTATGAGTTAATGCCAACCCATCCATGGCAAGCCAATTTCTTGCTTCAACATCCATCTTTAAAGAAATATTTAGATAAACAAGAAATCATACATCTGGGGGCATTAGGCCAAACCGTATGGCCAACCTCATCTGTTCGTACGGTCTGGTTGCCTCAATCAAACCTATTTTTAAAGCTCTCAATTGATGTACGAATTACCAGTTTCATTCGTAATAACCCAATGGATGAAATGGAACGTGCCATTGATGCAAGCAAAATTATCATTAATCATCAAATTAATGAGCAATATCCTGACCTTGTGATTCTGCCGGAATTAGAGGCAAAAACAGTCAAAATTCCTGAGCTTGAAAGTTCATTTGGCATTATTTATAGAGCTGGGCTTACACCTGATGTATTAGAAAATACCAGAATGCTGGGAGGCTTGGTTGAAGAAAACGAAAACCATGAGATTCCCCTCTTAAGTTTTATTCAACAAGCAGCGCCTAACCAAAATCTACAATCGAACGATGCCAAAGACTTCATTACTTTTTGGTGGAAACAGTACGTTAAAGTTTCACTCATTCCATTAATCGAGTTGTTTGCAAATAAAGGTATTAGCGTAGAAGCACACATGCAAAACAGTTTAATGGAATTTAAAAATGGCTATCCATATCGCCTCATTCTTCGCGATATGGAAGGCATTAGTATTGTTCCAGAAATGATAGAAGATGACTCATCTATTTCTGAAGATAGTACCGTTTGGTTCTCTCAAAAAGATGCATGGACGTTTTTAAAATATTACCTCGTTATCAATCACATTTCTCACCTCATCAGTGCAATTGCACGAGTTACGGCAATTGAAGAATCTGAACTTTGGCTAGCCACCCGTCTTACACTCACACAAGAAAACTTTAGTGCCAAAGGTCAGCAGTATCGCGATTTATTAATTAATTCACTCACATTACCAATCAAGGCAAATATGTTAAATACGCTCTACCACAGTGGTGGCAATCCAATCTGGATTGAAGTTGAAAACCCTATTTATAAATATCGCGGTGCAGAAGCTCTTTGCCCTCTTCAACCAACACAACAAACCAATTATAAAACCCTCGCGGAAAATCGCGTAATGGGTCAATTACTAGAAGCGCTTATTTTTGAAAATACCTTTAAATACGAGTTTTCTAAAGGTCAGATCAAGTTCTATATTTCCGATACAGTTTTCTATACATGCGCAGCTAAACAACATTTTAGTTTTAAACGAATTAAGTTAGACTCTTCAACATTAGTCCGTTCTGACATTACTTTAGGCGCTGAAACTCGTCCTAACTTAAAAACACTACTTGCCGACCTAAAAAATATTATTGAAGCAGATCCTATTAAATGGCAAAACTTTAATGATGAGCTCAATTTAACTTATGTTAAACATGCACAGACTTTGAGCCAAGCACCTGCTCAACCTTTAAGAACCTTACCTTACCTAGAACAAGAAGCACGGATTACCAATGCACATTTATATCATCCGAGTTTTAAATCTCGTATCGGCTTCGATTTAAAAGAAAACCAAAAATACTCACCTGAGCTTTCTGAAGGCTTTCCTGTAAAATGGGTCGCGACTCATAACAGTTTATGCAAACTGGTTTTAAGTGAAACGATTAACTTAGAGCAGCTTTATAAACAGCATTTTTCAGAAAAAGATCTACAAGCAATTAGTGATCAATTAAAAGATAACAATGTAGATTTTCAGGAATATATCCTCACTCCGATTCACCCATGGCAGTGGGATAAAATTATTGAATTATATTATCAAGATGCGATTAGCAACCAACTGATCATCCCGTTAGACATTGAAGGCCCGAGTTATTTACCACAGCAGTCGATTCGAACCTTATCGAATATTAGTGATATCTCGGCGCTTTCTCTCAAATTGGCAATGAACTTGGTCAATACTTCTACCTCTCGTGTATTGGCACCACACACCGTTCAAAATGCGGCAAAAATGAGTGACTGGCTTTATAACATTATTGAACAAGATCATATTTTAGAAAAACAGCGCAAGCCTGTTATTTTAAGAGAGATTGGCGGTCTTTCGGTTAACCAGCAAATCGCTTTGCCTGTTCAATACGGCGCACTTGCCTGCATTTGGCGCGAAAGTATTTACAGCTACTTAAAAGAAGGCGAATCAGCAACGCCAGTAACAGGTTTAATGCAGCTCGATACTGACCAAAAACCTCTCATTAATGAGTGGATTCAAGAATATGGTATCGAGTTCTGGTTAGAAAAATTGCTCACCAATGCTTATTTACCAATCATGCATATTTTATGGTGCCACGGCCTCGCTTTAGAGTCACATGCACAAAACATGGTTCTGATTCATAAAAATGGCTTACCTGTTAAAGCTGCCTTGAAAGATTTCCATGATGGAATTCGTTTTAGCCGTCATCTTTTACGTGAGCCGGAGCTTTTACCTAACTTACAAGATGCACCAAAAGAGCATGCCAAAATTAATCCGAACTCTTTCTTAGAAACACACTCTCCAAATGAGTTAAGAGACTTTACTCAAGATGCACTTTGGTTTGTAAATTTGGCCGAGTTAGCAATTTTCTTAAATGAACATTATGACTTCGATGAAATCAAATTCTGGACCATGTTAAGAACTATCATCAATCAACACAAAGAAGCTCACCCAGAGTTTGCCGAACGATATGAATTGTTTAACTTTACAGATGACACTATCGATATTGAACAGCTCGCAAGCCGCCGCTTCCTTCCGGAAATTCGCTTAAGAGTACAAACCACACCTAACCCGCTCAGCCTTATTAAGGAAATCGAATATGAATAAGCATTCGATTTCTTTTAAGAAACGAATAGCAAATGGCGAGACGCTCTACGGAATATTTTGTTCCGTAGCTTCTCCGATTAATGTCGAACAACTGGCACTCGCGGGCTACGACTTTATTATTATCGACTTGGAACATACTTTATTTAGTACGTCTCAAGTCGAGACCATGATTTTAGCCGCTAGAACCATGAGCCTCGATGTGTTTGTAAGAGTACCTTTAAACGCTAATCACCTAGTTCTACCTCTGCTCGATGCAGGGGTAACGGGTATTGTATTTCCGCGTATTGAAAATGCTCAGCAAGCTCAAGAAGCTGTGAACTATTGCCACTATATGCCGCTTGGGCAAAGAGGATTGAATTCGACAAGGTTAAATCGATATGGCATAGATGATTTAGCAAGTTTTGTTCAACAGGCTGCAAACGAGACTGTTGTCATTGCTATGATTGAAAGCTTAGAAGGACTAGAGCAGCTAGATGAAATATTAAAAGTTGACGGGATTGATATTATTCTGGAAGGTGCTGCCGACCTTTCTCAATCGATGGGAATGCCGTGGCAAACCAGCCATCCAAAGGTGAAAGATAAAGTTCAAGAAATGTATGCTAAGACTAAAAACAGCCAAAAGCATTTCTGTGCTATTCCCCGACAACCTGAAGATATCGCGGCTTGGAAACAACATTCTGTTCAGCTTTTTGTGCTCGGTGATGATCGAAGCATTATTCGCCGTGCCCATCAAAATCACCTAAATGCTTTTAAAGAAATCTAATCACTATTCAATTTTTTGGGGGAATAGGCTCTTACTCCCCTAATTCATTGAATAAATTTCAAATATATTATTTTTAAGCAATTAATAATATTGTTAATTACAATGATTCTCATTTATAATTTGCTCAATTTAAAATCACTCTCAGGGCGAGATAATGGGAAATAAGATAAAAAGTAATAAACTTTTTACAAGAAAGTCTGAAGTTAAAAATATCATTCCACTTCTTTCACTTGGTGGAGCCATTTTCCTTTCAAACTCAGCATTTGCAGCTTCACCTGCTGAAACTACAGAAACAGAAAAGAAACCTGAAGCACTTCCTACAATTACAATCACTGCTTCACGTGCAGATGAACTCTCTACCTCTGCCAAACAAGTCACCAAGCTCGATGAAAAACAAATTGAACTTTTAAGAAATGGTTCATCTGGAAGTATTGCGACTGTTTTAGCGAAAGCCGTACCGGGCCTATCGGACTCAAGCCGGACCATTACCGATTATGGTCAAACCTTACGTGGTCGTAATGCCCTCATCTTAGTCGATGGCGTGCCGATGAATCTTACACGCGATACATCACGTGGACTTTCAGCAATTGACCCTGAAAGTATTGCGAACATTGAAGTGATTCGCGGCAGTAACGCAATTTATGGCGGTGGTGCTGCGGGTGGTATTATTTCAATTACCACAAAAGCTGCGGGTGGTGAACCTACAGCAAAAACCGTCATTGGACTACAAACGCCTTTAACGAATTTCCGTTCTGATGCTTTGGGTGGAGATATTCACCAATATTTCACAGGCAGCTTTAATGCCTTTGATTATGCGTTTGATTTTGGTTATCAACGTATTGGTAGCCCATACGATGCAAGTGGTGACCGTGTTGCACCTGAACCAAGTCAGGGCGACCTTTATGATTCCGATGGCTACAGCGTAGGCGGTAAGCTGGGTTATCATATTGATGACAATCAATATCTACAATTTGCTGCAAACTACTATAATGCAGAGCAAGACTCAGATTATGCATCTGACCCAAGTGTTAAAAAAGCTCCAGCTGGTACAGTGCCAGCAAAAGCAATTAAAGGATTAAAGCTTAAAGACCAAAATAAAAATGAAAACCAGATCTACAATTTGACCTATACCAATAAAGACTTATTAGGTAATAAAGTTGATGCTCAAATTTATTACCGCGACTTTTTTACCCGTTTTTCACCATTTGATGCTCGTGGAAATGCAAACCGCGGCAAACAAGTCGACCAGATTTATCAAGAAAATAATGTACTCGGTAGCCGCTTAACGGTTACGACACCACTTGAGTTTCTAGGTGATACCTCATTGGTTTGGGGTGGTGACTTCAGCCGTGAAAAAAGCGAAATGCCTTTAGATATTTTCGACCAAAAAATTTATGATCAATCAGGTGGTCTAGAATTTGTAAAAACTGGCAAGCTCATTTATTTACCCGAACTCACCACGCAAAGTGTTGGTGGTTTTGTACAGTTAAAACACCGCTTTAATGACCAATGGTCAGCTGAAGCTGGTACACGCTATGAAGATAGCTACGCCCAAATTGATAGCTTTGTTCCATTATCACAATTAGGCAAGACTAACCCTTACACTGTTCCGGGCGGAAAAGTGAAAGCTGATGCATGGTTATACAATGCTAATGTGACCTTCTCTCCAAATGATCAAAACTCAATCTATGCATCGTTTAACCAAGGTTTCCAGTTACCTGATGTTGGTTTGATTATCCGTAATGCTGGTGAAGGGTTTAACCTTGGTTCATCATTCTTAGAGCCAGTAAAAGTAGATAACTATGAACTCGGCTGGAAAGGAAACTTCAATAACATCTCATCAAGTTTAGCTGTATTCCACTCAACTTCTGACCTTGGTGCTGTGCAGTCTTTTAACAATGGTTTAGTACTGGCTAGAACCAAAGAAAAAGTAACTGGTGTAGAGGCAACTTTTGACTATCTTGACGATGCAAATGTTTGGGGAACTGGTGGTAGCGTTACTTGGATGAAAGGACGTGAAAAACCTCAAAACGGTTCTGAACAAGACATGACAGGTTTCCGTATTCCACCATTAAAACTCACAGCTTACGTTTCTTATAGTCCAACAGAAACCTGGACAAACCGCTTACAAGCGACTTACTTCGGTTCAGAAGATTACCGCTTGAATGGCGTAAATAGTTTTGGCCGTTACGATGTAAAATCATATACAACAGCAGATTTAATCAGTAGCTTTGCGCTTAACAAAAAAGACACAGTGACGATTGGTTTAGAGAATATGTTTAACCGTAAATACTATCCGCTCTATAGTCAATTATTAAGAACGAGTGATAACACTAGCCATTTAGTGGCAAATGGTGCAACGCTTAAAGTGACTTATAGTCATAAGTGGTAATCAAAACTGACATAGAATGATTCACAAAAAAGGAGATCAACGCGATCTCCTTTTTTATTAAAAAATATTAAAGCTTTATCCTCTTTTTCTTTATCTACTCAAAAGCAGGCTGTCGGAACTCCCCTAGCTTTCCTTTAAAAATTTTGTTAACTTGATTTTGTTACATATTCAAAATGCAACTTTTCAGCGAACACGTCACCTCACTGTGTTTATGAAAACTCATACAAATATGTAGTTTTACCAATATTTTTAATGGGGCAAATCATAATGGAAATCTCACACCGCGAAATTTACGCGCTTGTAGACATTAATAACTGTTATGTCAGTTGTGAGCGACTATTTAACCCCAAACTTATTGGTTTGCCAGTTGTCGTACTTTCTAACAACGATGGATGTGTTGTATCACGCAGTGAAGAAGCAAAAAACATGGGGATAAAGATGGCAATCCCATGGTATCAAATTGAAGAAGAAGCCCTACAAGCTGGCGTACACGTCTATTCAAGTAACTACACTTTATATGCCGAGATGTCTCGTCGCTTTTTTTCAGTTTTAGGTGAATTTTTCTCACCTGATGATTTAGAAGCTTATTCTATTGATGAATGCTTCATTCGTCTGACCCCTTACCTTCAATCTATAGAGATCCATTCTTATTGCGCCAAAGTGGTAGATACACTAGAAGAATGGTTAAGCTTACCTTGCTGTATTGGCATCGGATATTCAAAAACTCAAGCCAAGTTAGCCAACCACTATGCTAAAAAAATTAAAAGCTTTAATGGAATTTGTAATTTCACCACTTTAGATCCCCTACTACTTGAAGACCTCATGCAACAAACTTCCGTCAAAGAAGTATGGGGAATTGGCTACCAATTGGTCAAACAATTACGAAGCTATGAAATTTATTCATGTCTAGACTTAACTTTTGCCAATGAACATCATCTCGCAAAAGCTTTCTCTGTGGTTATGGCACGCACTGTGCGTGAGCTAAAAGGCCAATCCTGTATCCAACTTGATGATCCTGCCATCTTAACAAAAAGAATTTTAGCATCACGAAGTTTCGCTCAAGCTTTATCCAGCCTTGAGATTATTAAACAAGCGCTTATTTTTCATCTCAATCGTGCTCATCGGCGTTTAATGAAACAAGAACAGCTGTGTGCCTGTATTCAAGTCATGCTTTATGAAAAAACAGATAAACCACCTTATAAAAAAGCGTCATCTCAAGCAATTGGCTTAACATATGCAACAGATGATCTATGCATAATAACCAAAGCAGCAATGCAACAAATTGATGTTTTATATAAAGAAAATAAAAGATATATTAAAATTGGAGTTTTATTTTGTGGTTTGCACGCTCGTCAACATCACATTGATGATTTATGGCAGCCTCTTGAGTTGATTCAACAAAGACAACAACTCATGAAAACACTAAGTACAGTTCGTAATCGATTCGGTAGTCACTATTTACAAGTGGGCTATCATTCGAGTAGCCCGTCTTGGCATATGAAGCAATGTCATCGTTCAAAAAACTATCTAACCAGATGGAATGAGCTACTTGTAATTGGAGAGAATTCTACAGCCGTTACACAAAATACATGAACTGTTTTTGTCAATTCAGTTTAAAATAAGCCTCATTAAATTACTTGAAATTTTGTCATTTTTTAACATTGCTAAATCATCGCAAAATTTACAATATATAAGCCGAATTTGGCGTACCATTTCTGCGACAATTAAAACAAATTATAAAAAAATTGTAGAAACATATGCCATAATAAGCAAACTTTGCAGACATCTTGCAAAGAGTATTTGCAACTTTAGAGCTGGAGCAATCTGAATGAGTTCGACCATTTTGGTGATTCATGGACCGAATTTGAATTTGCTGGGAAAACGCGAACCAGAAGTATATGGTCATCTTACCTTAGGTGATATTAACCAACAACTCGTTATCCAAGCTCAAAACGCATCAATTACATTAGATACTTTTCAAAGTAATTGGGAAGGTGCCATTGTTGACCGTATTCATCAGGCACAAACCGAAGGTGTAAAACTTATTATTATTAATCCTGCGGCCCTCACCCATACTTCCGTTGCTCTACGCGATGCCCTACTTGGCGTTGCCATTCCATTTATTGAAGTACATTTGTCGAATGTCCATGCAAGAGAGGCATTTAGACATCACTCATATTTATCCGATAAAGCAATTGGCGTGATTTGTGGTCTCGGTGCAAAAGGCTATAGCTTTGCACTTGATTACGCTATTGAAAAAATTCAACCATCTAACCCAAACTAGTTTAGGAATAGTCGCCCATGGATATCCGCAAAATTAAGAAACTCATCGATTTAATGATTGAGTCTGACTTGCAAGCGATTGAAGTTAAAGAAGGTGATCAATCAATCGCTTTAACTCGCCGTAGTCCAGTCGTTGCTGCGGCTGGTGTAGCACTTCCGGCAGCTCCTGTTGCAGCACCAGTAGCAAAAACACCACGTGGAGCAGTTGAAACTTCTCCAATGGTTGGCGTGTTCTACGCTGCTCCAAGCCCAGGCGAAGCACCATTTGTTAAAGTAGGTCAAACTGTATCTGCTGGTGAAACTTTGGGTATTATTGAAGCAATGAAAATCATGAACCCAATTGAAGCAACTCAAAGTGGCGTGGTTGAAGAAATTTTAGTGAAAAATGGTGATGTTATCCAATTCGGTCAACCTTTATTCCGTTATCGCGCGTAATTACCTCGGGGACGTCTATGTTGCAAAAAGTTTTAATTGCAAACCGTGGTGAAATCGCTTTACGAATTACCCGGGCTTGCAAAACATTAGGAATCAAGACTGTTGGTATCTACTCAGATGCCGATAAGGACTTGATGCATTTACGTTTTGTTGATGAAGCAGTATGTATTGGCCCCGGTGCAAGTAGTGATAGCTATTTAAATATCCCGGCAATTATTACTGCTGCAGAAATTACCGGTGCCGATGCTATCCATCCCGGCTATGGTTTTCTTTCAGAAAATGCTGAATTTGCTGAAATTGTAGAAAGTTCAGGTTTTACTTTTATTGGCCCTCGTCCAGAACATATTCGCCTTATGGGGAATAAAGTTTCTGCGATTGTTGCCATGAAAAAAGCTGGCGTACCTACTGTACCTGGTTGCGACCATGCTGTAACCATCCATAATGCCTTGGCGGAAGCTAAAGAAATCGGTTTCCCGCTTATAGTTAAAGCGGCATCTGGTGGCGGTGGACGTGGTATGCGTATTGTTGAACGTGTAGATACATTACTTGAATCAGTTCAAGCAGCGCAGCGCGATGCAGAAATGTGGTTCGGTGATGATACCGTTTACATGGAGCGTTTTTTACAAAAACCTCGCCATGTCGAAGTTCAAATTCTTGGTGATGGTAATGGTCATGCGATTCATTTATATGACCGCGACTGTTCATTACAACGTCGTCATCAAAAAGTACTAGAAGAAGCACCTGCACCAAATCTACCAGAGCAAGCTCGAGCTGATATTCTAGAAGCATGTGTTCACGCATGTCAGTTAATGCAATATCGTGGTGCTGGTACGTTTGAGTTTTTATTTGAAGACGGTGAATTCTTCTTTATCGAAATGAACACTCGTGTTCAGGTAGAGCACCCTGTTACTGAAATGGTTACTGGTGTTGACATTATTGAACAACAACTACGTATTGCAGGCGGCCTAGGACTAGAACTTCAACAAGAAGATATCAAAGTTAATGGTCATGCAATCGAATGTCGTATCAATGCTGAAGATCCAACAACGTTCTTACCTTCACCAGGTAAAATTGAAAGTTTCTATGCGCCAGGCGGTGCTGGTATTCGTTTAGACTCTCATATCTATCCAGAATATAGCATTCCACCTTACTATGACTCTATGATTGCTAAACTGATCTCTCATGGTAAAGACCGTGAAACATCACTTGCACGTATGCGTCAAGCGTTAGATGAAATGATCCTTACAGGAATTAAAACCAATATTCCTCTTCATAAAGATCTCATTTTGCAAGATAAGAGCTTCTGTTCTCAAGCAATGGACATCCATTACCTTGAAAAGCACTTGTTAAAGCAATTGGAAGAAAAGAAGAAAGCTGAAACTGCATAATAAAAAAAGCCTCTTATAAGTAAGAGGCTTTTTTTAAATCTGTTACTTTATGGTAGGACTCGACGCAAAGTCGCAAAACACTTCTCACCCTTAGCGGTTGAACAGAAGTTGATAGTATGATCATTCTTCCACTGTACAAAATACTGAGAAACATCACCTGTTTGATCTTGCTTCTGACCTGAACAATCCACTTTATTATTATCAAATTTAATTTGCATCACTAAAGCAGCTAACTGCTCTTTAGGATCATCAGACGGTTGATATTCATATAAGCCATATGACCATTCTTGACCACTTTTGATCACAACATCATTACTACTACGGAAGTTATAATATTCCACACATTTCTTATTATTTGGAATTTCCATTCCCCATAATCCCATAATTTCAGGACGCGTAACAATACGTATAGCATTAGGATTACTTGCAGTCCGAACGGGTTGTTCAGCTGGCTGTTGAGTAGCCGTTTCTGCCACAGCTAAACCAGAACAAGCCCACAATAATCCAATAATATAAATATTTTTCATAGATTTATTAATCATTAAACGCATGAAGTTAAGTTAGCATATTTTTTGACAAAATCACTGCTCCATAACCATATAAAAACAATATTTTTCAACTGTAACGTGCTACAACAAGTCATCAAACAATTTTATATTTACTTGCATTTT
>NZ_JRVL01000372.1:0-398 GCF_054823985.1 Acinetobacter sp. GN11
TTTTTGTTTTTTCGAAAAAAGAAGAGATACATAGATAAGCAAGTTACATAAGAACACTATGTAAATAAGAAAGAATTGAACAAATTATGTGAAAAAGAAGCTTAAATTCTTACAATACAATTATATAGAATAATTTATGCATATGTATATAGAAAAAACATACAAATAGTCATTTTTTATGGAAAAAGAGCGACTCATCCTTTAAATCATAAAAATGTGCGATGAATTCGACAAATCACTCTTAAGTCATACTTATTGTAGGAATATTCTCAAAAGCTACGCCTTAGTAAGCTAGTGATAGTTGATAACCACCACTTTGCGATTAGAACCTATACTTTCAATGCTAGTGTCCATTTTCTCAGTATGTTGAGCTAAGTTAGAAAGACTATTTTTATTTA
>NZ_JRVL01000373.1:0-413 GCF_054823985.1 Acinetobacter sp. GN11
TGCCTTTATTTTTCCTTCTGATTGGTTAATTTGACGTAGAGTCTCGGCTGCTTTAGTTAAAGTTTCTGCTAATTCCCCCCCTGTTTCTAAAGCAATTCGAATACTAGTTGTCATGAGAATGACCGAATTGATCGGCATACGTTGTTGGAAATTGAATAATGCATCATTTAATGGTAGACCAACTTTCTGCTCTTTAATTATTAAGGCAATCTCATTTTTCAATGGGGGTAAACATTCATTTGTTAGTTGAAATAATGCAGTACTTAAACTAGCTCCCGACCTCAATCCACCAGAAATCAACATCAAAGCATCAGGTAATTGTTGCTCCATTTTTTCAACTTGTATTTTTTTAAACCTTTTAATTAAAAGAAAAGGTAAGATCGAAAAAAAGATCGCTGCAAATATATAAATCA
>NZ_JRVL01000060.1:0-9248 GCF_054823985.1 Acinetobacter sp. GN11
TTTAAACCGTAGTGAGATGAAATCTTCTCTAACAATCTAAAGATTGATATGCAACATTAGTCCATTACTATCAAAATTATATGGAAGCCCCTATAGGAACAAAATTGGGTATTAATAATAAATTGATTTGCGTAGTTGTATTTGCCCTTCTTACAGGATGTCAGCAGCAAGAAGCGAACGAAAATGCAAGTGCGGTGAAACTCCCTGTTTATCAGTTTAATGGTGTTTCTGCTTCAGCGCGCTTAAAAGGAATATTGCAGCTAAAACAGGAGTGCCTTTATGTAAACGATATTCTCATTATTTTTCCGGAACACACAGCTCAGTGGGATTCAGAAAAAGAAACTTTAAGTTATAAAGGCAAGCATATAGCTTTAGGCAGCGAATTAGATATTGCTGGAGGGGGTGGTCATTTTGAGCAAGACAATCTACGCATTAAACATTTAAGCCCAATGTGTGATCATCAGAATATCTGGTTTGCTGGATAACCTAAAGCGTAGGGTTCGAATTCAATTTTCTCCCCCAATCTCTAGGTCTTAAACTGAACGATTCAACTCACTATCAGATTTATATATTTTTCTAACAGGTAACCAGAAATAAATATAAATTAAGAGAAGAACCCAACCCAACAATACATCTCCAATTAAATGTGGAGATTCATGTGTCATCACCAAACCCATAACAAACATTGCACCGAAATGAGCAATATTTGCAATCATGGTAAATTCAAAAAATAGATAGTTTTTTAGAGGCTCATTGGCGGCTTTTAATAGAAACCAGCCCCATACAATATAGATGGCTGAGATCATCAACTCGTAAAGTTCACCGCCACCATGCAACTCCCCCCAGCGAACTAATCGAACCAAAAATTTACCCCATTCGAACTGAAGTAAAATTGCAGGAATATTTAAAAAGATAAGAAGCGCTGCGCCGACAAAAAATAGTAGAAAGCTAATTCCCGTAAATTTTGCGGCTAGGCTAAATCTCGATATTTTTATCTTATGGTCTGTCGACATCACTTATATCCTCATTGATATAAACTTTAATTTATAATTTTAAGAAGCACGTAATCGACGAGTTTTGAAAATACCCAGTCCCTTATCTTTAATATCCAAAATAAAAGATTTGAGTCCATTTTCATTTGGAATTGGCAAGCGCCCTCGCCCTAATCTATGCATTTGACGTGTATACCAAGTGATTTCCAACGCACCCAAGTTATCAATAAACTTAATACCCGTAGTTAAAGGTTTAACTTGGTTTATGGTTTCAAGCCCACTTAATAAACGTTTTGATGCCAACGGTTCAATTGCGAAAATTCGTCCAAGACCCACAAAATCCAGATCGTTATTTGATAAAGCACTTTCGATTCCTTGCAGACTTCTAAAACCGCCAGTCACCATTAAGGGAACTTTACTTTGTTCACGGACTTTTTTAGCAAAGTCTAAAAAGTAGGCTTCACGAGAGATTGTGGAATCTTTAGGGTTACCCAACTGCATAATCGGTTTTTCATAGGTTCCGCCAGAAATCTCGATTAAGTCAATTCCCACTTCATCTAGTGCTTGAATGGTTGCCAGTGATTCTTCTTCGGTAAAACCGCCTCTTTGAAAATCGGCTGAGTTCAATTTAATGCTTACAGGATAGTCAGCCCCGACTCGATTTCGAATTTCCTTATACACCTCAAGGACAAATCTACGTCGATTTTCGATAGTTCCGCCCCACTGATCTGAACGGCGGTTATGATGTGGCGAAAGAAACTGACTAATTAAATAACCATGGGCACCATGCAACTGGACACCAGAGAACCCTGCTTTCTTGGCAATCTCTGCAGTAGTTGCATAACGTTGAATCAGGTCTTCAATTTCGTCCTGAGTTAACTCTCGCGGTGTAGCAAAAACTGCGGCCATTTTCGGGCCGAACGGCACAGCTGACGGTGAAACTGTTTCTTGATTTAATCCACGAATTGCTTGTTTACCCGGATGGTTTATTTGCATCCAGACGTCACTGCCACCAGATTTAGCAACTTCAACCCACTCTTTAATTAAGGCAAAATCTTTTTCGTCTTCAATAATGACATTGCCCGGCTCACCAATTGCTCTAGAGTCAATCATCACGTTACCCGTGATCAAAACCCCAGCTCCAGATTGCGACCACGTTCGGTATAGTTGAATCAGCTCTTTGCTCGGTCGCCCATCTGTATGAGCCAACCCTTCACTTAAAGCCGATTTAATAATTCTGTTCTTGAGTGTAAACCCATCTTTTAAAACAAAGGGTGATGCCAGTTTTAATTCGTTTTTCATCTTAGACCTCCAGCTTTATTTTTTATGCAGTGAGCTTTTGAATATAATTACGAATAGGGATTGCGATTAAATCAGGATGACTCGCAATTCCCCAATGACCCGCATGAATATCAGTACGTGTAAAAGATGAATTTACCCATCTGTCTTGTTTATCTACGATGTGTTGAGGCACAAAGTGATCTTTAGTCATCGATAAAACATGTACAGGTACCGAGGTATAACGCTTTTTAGAGTTCATTAATGGCTTAAATAGATTCAATCGATAGAAACCTAACCCACGTACGGCATTTTTGAGTTGATTAGGATGTGGTCTAACTTTCTTACCTTCGAGTTGTGAAACCACTTGTGGCCATATTTTTGATAAGCCCAAATACCAGCTTAGCTCTGGAATAATTGGAATATTGAAAAACAACATATAACTCGAAGAAATCATTTGCTTGATAGCAGCAAACTGTCTCGCCAGCTCTTTACTGTTCAGATTTTCTTTAAACCACATACCAGCATGATCAATGCTAGGCGCTAAAGCCGTATAACTTTTGATATATGGTTTTAGCTTATCATCCAAAATCGCTTCCCAACCTTGGAGAGCACCAAGATCATGGCCAATCAAATGAACAGGCTGCTGAGAACTCGTTTGCTCAATAACTGCTTTTAAATCAGAAATGAGATAGTCCATGTGATAACCCGCTTCGGATAACGGAGCCCCAGATAAACCTGTACCTCTTACATCGTAAGTCACAATATGAAAATCTGACTTCAGTAATGAAGCCAGTTCATCCCAAATCTGTGCTTCATCAGGATAACCATGAATAAACACCAGTGTTTCACGATTGTCTGCCGCTGTACCCCACTCATATATTGATAGTGTGACATCAGCTGACTGAATATATCTTTGTTGTTTTTCAATATTCGTATTCATATTAGCTCACCAATCCTTTTTGCATTTCTTCATAAAGTTTGACTGCTGGTGATCGGTTTATATAATCCAATGCAAGCTCAGTTGAACCTTCATAGTAAGGATGATACGAAGGTTTAAAGAAGTTTTTAGCCGTAGTCATAAACCAGACAGGACTTGGTACTAATTCTTGAGAACTTGCTTTAAACCATTGTTGCCAAAAACCAAAGCGAGCTAAGCTTTGTTGAGATTCAGGTAAACTACGATCTACTGCTGCAAGCTCCTGCGTGCCTTTAACCATTAAATAAGTAAAAATGGGTGCCACCATACTCATGATTGCAGCACGTAATGCATAGTTACCGCCTAAGTGCTCAAATAAATCGAAAGCAACCGTTCGGTGCTCAACTTCTTCGGCACAGTGCCAAGTAAATAGATCACTTACTGCTGGATCACAGCCTTTTTCTTCCCAGTGTGCTTTCGTCAAAGCATATTGGCCTAATGCACACGTATAATGTTCAGCAGCAGCAACAATGCCTACACGAAACAATAACCAAGACTTTTGCATACGCTTTGGTAGAACTTTTCCAAACGGCTTATCTGCAAGCATGTAATCAAAGAGTTCAATTACGCGTTCGTATTGTTTTTCAATATCAACGCCATAACGCTGAATATATTTTTCGATAGATTCTTTGTGCGCTTGAGCATGAATCGCTTCTTGGCGGATAAAAGTTTCTACATCTTTTTTTAATTTTTCATCGGTTACAAAAGGCAATGCCTTATTAAAAATACGGCAGAAAAAGTACTCTCCTCGCACAAGTGTAAAACTGAAATGGTTTACAGCATGACTTCCCATTGGAGATTGTGGCATCCAGTGGAGTGGTGATTCATTCCAATCAAAAGCAACACGACGTGGAAATAAAGGCCATAAAGTTTTAGAAGCCATATCTTTGAATGTGTTTGGGTACATGTTCTTTTTCTCGTCCTCAAGATATCTATACACTAAGTTCTAAAATAGAACTTGTTAATATCATTAAAGGACAATTCCGATGTCAGAACGGTCAAGAACTCATAATTAACGTTTTAAAATAAGGGTTAACGTAAACATTTTCAGAGTGAAAAAAGTTAAAAAAGCTCCCATTTGAGAGCTTTTAAAAATAGTTGAGAACACTGTGATTTATAGCTAAAAACTTAACTTGGATTAATCTCTGTGGTTAATCTTTGCAAATCATGACCCGATGGCGCTTGGTAAACACGTAAACCAAATTCGGGAAGAATCGCAATTAGGTGGTCAAAAATATCTGACTGAATTGCTTCATAAGAAACCCACGCAATCGTATTGGTAAATGCATAAATTTCTAAAGGCAAACCTTGGCTAGTCGGCTGTAATTGACGAACCATAATGGTTTGATTTTGGGCAATGCCCTTGTGTTGGCGCAAATAAAATTCAACATAGGCTCTAAATGTTCCGATATTGGTTAAACGGCGCTTGTTATAACGAGATTGATTGCTTAAATGCTTATTGAACTCTTCAATTTCAGAATTCTTTGCATCGAGATATTGGTCTAATAATAAAAATTCTTTGAGCTTTTGTTGCTCTTCGTCACTCATGAAATGAACACTGCTTTGATCAAGAAAGAGTGAACGCTTCATTCGACGGCAGCCCGAATTGCTCATGCCTCGCCAATTTTTAAACGTATCGGTAACGAGTTTATTGGTTGGAATGGTGGTATAGGTTTTATCAAAATTTTGCACAGTGACCGTATGCAGCGAGATATCAATTACATCACCATCTGCATTAAGCGACGGCATCTCAATCCAGTCTCCAATCCGCACCATGTCATAAGAGGCAATTTGTACACTCGCCACTAAAGACAAAATAGTGTTTTGGAAAACCAGCATTAATACCGCTGCCATCGCACCGAAACCTGCCAGTAACGTGAACACATCCTTTTTAAGGAATGTTCCCAAAATCATCAGGCCACACACAACAAACAAAATGAGTTTAACCAGTTGTAAGTAGCCTTTAATTGGCTTGTTTCTAGACTTCGGATTACGCTGATAAATAAGATTGAAGATATTTAACAGCTCGCTGACTGTAAGCGCGAGTGTAAGAAAGATAAATGCTTGTGCCCCCATTTCTACAAAAGAAATGAACTTTGGAGTTAAATGAGGAACCGTTGCAATACCGTTCATAATCACAACAGCAGGAACAATATTTGCAAATTTCTTTATGACGCTATGCTGGGCAAAAATAGATTTATTGGGTGATTTTAGTTTGGTCACCAAGTGGCGAACGCCCCGAACAATAATGCGTTTAGCAATAAAATTTGCTAGTGCTGCAAATAAAATCAAAATGGTGAGTGAAACCAACATTTCTAGCCAAGGATAATGGCTTAACTGAACCCTAATATCGCGGAAAAAACTTAAAAAATCCAAACCTATACACCTTAAAACTTTATTTTCTAGAATTTTAAGGGCTAAAACACTTGATAATAAGACTTGTTTACATATGTAGGCATAAATACAACAACTAAGTTATATACCCTGCTATTTATCTCATTATTTTTGATGCTTAACACTAATGTCTTATCTGCTTATGTTTTAGATCACGTACATCAACTAGATCGAACAAATCTGTTCATTTAGAATAATCCATTAAACGAATAATTCTGGTTTTAGTGAGTGAAATTTTCTGATTTTTTGACTTTTATTGGAGTGGTCTGGTTCAGCTTATTCTTTGTCTATATTGCTTGGTCCTTTTTTCTTAAAAGTCTGGTTCATAAGTTTTTAATTTATAAACGAGGAATCATTACCTCGGCCGAGGTTGTATATTTTCAGGACTCATTAGCTAAGGTGCAATATCTCCCGTTATGTTATCTAAAATTGAAATTTCAAACTGAGCAAGGCCAAATCATTACTGAAAACCTTAAGGTGCTTATTGCTAAACAAAATCACGATCAATATAAGGTCGGTAGCATCATCAAAATTAAATATGACCCTAAAAATTTAAAGAATATTTCGATATTGGGAGAAGTCATGGTTTAAGTGATTAGAGATTATTTAAAAAGTACGATAAACCCTGCGGTGCCCGTCCGTTTAAGCGACTACTCGTTGTCACTCGAACCAGATTACTCCAAGTAATATTGCAACAATGCTTGATCAATTTTTTGATTAAAGACACATCTTCATGGCATGAAATAGGCTCAAAGCCACCTACCAAAAGATAAACCTCTGCACTAAAACTTAAATTTGCCCCATGAATATGCGCGTGATCCATCTGATCTTTATAATGCGCTAAATATTTTTGCCGTTTCATTATAGAGAGATGACTAAAATCATCGAGCGTTACAGTACCGCAAATTGCATCTGTAGGTTGGTGCTGGATTTGATAGCGCAGCCAATCAGGACTGACCACCGTATCTGCATCTGTACATGCAATCCATGTCACGCCACGCCCAATTAAATGGCGAATTCCTAAATCTCGTGCTTGCCCAACACATGCGTAGTTACATTCAATCCAATTGATTTGATGGCTTTGTACAATCAACCGCGACTGATCTGTACAGTTATCCAGTACCACAATCACCTCTACGTCATAACCGCTAATGTTATCTATAGCGACCTGAATAGATTGCAAACAGGCAGATAGATAGTGCTCTTCGTTATGCGCTGGAATGACGATACCTATTTTCATCTTAATTTTTCCTGCTGTGCTAAAGAGGAAGTGTTCGCCGTCCATAGATCAATCATAAAATCTGGATCGTTTAAGCTGAGATAGTGATGAAATGGAAAATGTTGCTGAAAGCCTTGATGGACTTGTTCTGCATTTAATTCAAAATCTTGAATTTCATGACGCCAATGACAACACAGAATCTCGCCATCGTCATTTAAACTATGTTTTAACTTTTCAATAAACTGCTGTAATTCATCAGCCGATAAGTAATAGGCCATCTCACTAATTAAAATGAGATCGAATTTTTGAATTGAGTAGTCTTCAGGTATTTTTCTATTTTCAACAACCACATGCTCAAATTCTTTTAAGCGCTCGGATGCTAAACGAACAGCATTCTCAGAGACGTCTATACACAGCAATTGCTCGGCTCTTTGCGCCAAATGAAAACTTAAATGTCCATTTGAACAGCCCACTTCTAACACTTTCGAGTAACGAGGCCTTGTCAGCAGCGCGAGACAAATTTGTCTTTTACGATCTTCATACCAATGAGAGTCATAGCCCCACGGATCACTGTTATGACGATATAAATCTTCAAAGTACGTGCGAGAATGAATCACTCAAATAAACCTCATAAGGCATTAAAAGACGTTTAATCGCACTTGAAGAAAGAACCGCAGCATTGCCCGTGGTTTCATCTGCTTCAAGTTGGGTTTTAAACTGCAAAATTGCTTGATGTTTTTTAGTTAGCTGTTCTTCGGTTAAGCGGTAGGCTTTTGCTCGGTACCAATCAATTCGTGAGTCTAAAGGTTTTGCCCAATGCCAAGCCCAAATTAATACGTGTAAACATAGAAGTTGCTTAGCGTTTGCATAAGCTTGTACGGTTTTACCTACTGCTTCATGGTCTGGGTGGCCATCAAAGGCATAGCTACAAATTAGAATATCGTCGGCTTGAACTATCTGCTCTAAACTCTGCCACAGTTGATCGGTTTGCAAATGAATCTGACCATCTAACAAATTAAGCTCTATATGCTCGGTTGACTCTGCTACCCCTAAACACTTTAAGGCAGCCAAGCTTTCTTGCGGACGAAGAATGTTGAGCTGATCTGGAGGATATTTTGTAGAGTTAGGATGGCTTTGGGTGCCGTTACTCACCGCTAAAATGAGGATCTTACAATTCAGCGCAATGAGTTGCTGCATTAAGCCGCCGCAACCAAGCACCTCATCATCAGGATGTGGAGCGACAATCACCACCCTTTTAGAGCGAAACAACTCAAGATCTAAAGCAGCTAAAGGTTGTTGTTGAAATGCATTTAACCATTGCTCTTTGGACGTACCCTCACCAAAAATAATGCGGTCTTCGACCAAAGGATGTTTTAAAGTTCCCATAGGCTTTGGTCCGATAAACAGAGTTCTGTAATTTGCTGGTAGTCAAAAGCAGCATGACTTTGTCTGATAAACACAGGCAAATCAGCCATGAGCCGTGCAAAAGTAGCATCTTCACAAAAAGGACGAGCACCTAACGCCTTCCCGACTCGCTCAACCACACTCAGACAGCATTGTTCTGTTTGGGCACGTAATATTCGTATTTCCCGCTCATGATTTAGCATAGGTTTGCTGTCAATCAGTTCAGCAACATATTTAAAATATTGCTTAGTAATTTCTAATTGATGAGCGACCTCGCCTAAATATAATTTTTTAAAAGGATTTGGACTAACCTGACAACTTTCTTGTAAAAAACCCGCTAAACCAACGGCGGCTCCATACCAACAAGCCGCAACACCCGCTGCGCCATGCCAAAAACCTGAGCGCTTTAAATAACTATTCGGATGACCAATCAATTTAACAGGTGTATTTTCAAAACTTACTCTTGCAGTCTGTGTCGCATCCATCCCGACGGCATGCCAGTGGCTTAAGTCCGTGCTAATGGAGGAATAACTCAAGTCGACAATACAAAGCTGAGCCTGCCCTTGCTGATTTTTAAAACTCATTAAAACTTTTTGAATAAACTCTGCACCAGAGCACCAAGGCTTTACGCCCTTACACAGGTTATCTTTTACCTGCAATGGAGCTGGTCCACCGTCTGCTGCCCAAACTGCCCAAAGCTGGTCATCTATTTCTTGCTGATAACCCAACTCATATAAAATGCTTACGGCATCGCAATGTGACTCAAAAAGCTTCGCCAAACTTAAATCGACTCCAGCAATCTGAGCAAAAAGTTGCCAGCGCTGATAAGTCTGACCCGAAGCTGGATGAGGTAAATTTTTGGCTAAACTTACCAATTGAGAGAGTAAATCTATACGAAGCTTACTTTTATCTTCAGCTAAGGCAGATTCAAATTCACTCAAGATACTTAATATCGTCACATTTATAGGTATTTTAATATTCA
>NZ_JRVL01000374.1:0-695 GCF_054823985.1 Acinetobacter sp. GN11
TAATTTTTCTTTTAAAGACATCTTATTAATTACCTTAATTCCGTAATGGTATACATATAAGCTATTTCCCAAGCTATTTTCCTTGCTTTTAAAATATTATCTTTATGAAAGGCCTCAATCATTTCAATAATTTTCCTTTCAATTCTTAGCATCTTTACACTTTTTTTTTAATTTCAATATCTATTTCCGTCCACAATCTTTTTATTTCAAAAAAAATTCCCTTACACTCATTCTTTTCACTTTCAGATAACTGATTATCTTGAGTATTATTTGAGATCATGGATAGTTTATTTTCTATCCATATTAATTTATCCTTTAATAACATTTACAAATATCTCTCATCAAGTGAATTTACATAGTAGCTCTGAAACATTATTTCAATTTATTAATATCGTATAAATCTGCAAGCTCCCAAGCTATTTTTTTCCTTCCACTTTATCTCCTTTATCATAAGCATCAAACATTTCTTGAAGTTTAACTCCAACATAGTCGGCTTTAGCTAAATCTCTTTTAATTTGTGATCTAATCTCATTCCATAGCTCTTTTAAATCACTCATAGTATCTTCATGAATTGCAGCTTGAGTAGGAAAGTATTCAAGCTGCCACTCAGCATAGTCATCCGGAGCATGTAGTGCGACTGCTACTATCGCGTCATCAAATTCACTTAATTTTTCTTTTAAAGACATCTTATTAAT
>NZ_JRVL01000374.1:795-8041 GCF_054823985.1 Acinetobacter sp. GN11
ATGATCTGGATAGTTCCACTCATCTTCACACGGATTAAAATTTTGAAAAAGCCTACATTCTGCCTTACCATCAATTTTTGCTAAAAAATAATCCCCCCAGAAAGAACTATCATGAGGTATAAATACAACTCCTAAAATTTCACTCAACTTTAAAATCATATTTTCTTCGTTATCATAACTCACGCCATAATAATCATATTTATTCATAATGGAATCTTATCTCCAAAAATATAAATTTTCTGTACAACCATGAATATTAAATACCTTCTTATAAAAATTAATCACTTCAATTCAGTAATGGTATACATATGAGCTATTTCCCAAGCTATTTTTTTTGCTTTTAAGATGTCATCTCGATGAAATACATCAATCATTTCAATAGTTTTTCTTTCAATTTGTAACGCCTTTACAGTGTCTTTTTGAACTTCAAAAACTATTTCTTCCCACAATCTTTTTATTTCAACAAAAATACCTTCCCACTCATTTTTTTCACTCTCAGACAACTGATTATCTTGAGTATTTTTTGAGATTAAGGATAATTTATTTTCTATCCATTTTAATTTATCTTGTAATAACATTTACATATATCTCTCATTAAGTGAATTTACTCAACAGCTCTGAAACATTATTTCAATTTAGTAATATCGTATAGATCGGCAAGCTCTCCAGCAATTTTTTTTCCTTCAACCTTATCTCCCTTATCAAAAGCATCAAACATTTCTTGAAGTTTAACTCCAACATAATCGGCTTTCACAAAATCTTTTTTTATTTTCGGTCTAATTTCAGACCATAGTTCTCTTAAATCTTTCATCCGTTCTTCATGAATATCTTCTTGAGTAGGAAAGTATTTAAGAAGCCATTCATTATAATTATCTGGAGCACAGTACTCTACTGTGACTAATGAATCCTCTAATTCACCTAATTTTTCTTTTAAAGACATCTTATTAATTACCTTAATTAAATAATGGTAAATATATAATCTATTTCCCAAGCTACTTTCGATTGTAAAATATCATCTTAATAAAATGCATAGAGCATCTTAAAATATTATTTCAATTTAGTGAGATCGTACAAATCAGCCAGCTCTCTAGCAATTTTTCTCCCTTCAATCTTCTCACCCTTATCAAAAGCATCAATCATTTCTTGAAGTTTAATTTCAACATAATTAGCTTTCACTGGGTCTTTTTTAATTTTTGATCTAATTTCAGACCACAATTCTCTTAAGTCCTTTATTTCTTCTTCATGAATGGATTCTTGGGTAGGAAAGTACTCAAGTCGCCATTCGTTATAGTCATCTGGAGCACAATGCGCTAGTGTCATAAGGGTATCTTCTAATTCACCTAATTTTTCTTTTAACGTCATTTTTGTAATCCCCTATGAATATTTACTTAATTTATAAATTGAATTTACAATCATGAGATTAGTATAGTGTAAAATATTGATAGACATGTTAGAAGATTATTTAAATACTACCGATGAAAATAATACACCTCTTTGTTAAAGAGGACGAGTTAGCATCATCAAGAATGAAGTGCGAATTACTATAATTCACTCCTAGTAATATTATCAATTTAAGTTATTATTATTCGATATGAGTAATAATCATATTATTTTATAAATGCGCGTTATAATTCAAAAAAAAATCACCTACTACATGAGATAGCAAGTCAGCCATAATTGAAAGGATTTAAGATAGCAACCACTGTTACAGACTCTTCTTCAAAAATCCTATCAACAGACCAAACACTCTCACGTATTTCCCAACGCAGCTGAGTCTCGTATAAAGTCCCTAAGATTTCAGTTTTTATATCAATCATCTGCAATGGTCGATTTGCCATTCCTCCCTTAAGACGATTTATTGAAATCTCTACGACGTCTATATCTTTAAAAGAAACAAAACCATCAGGCCCTTCTAAATAATTTTCGATAGAGATTGTTAACATTTGCCCCCACCTACCTTTCTCAACCGAAGAATCGTGCTTCCGAACTATATGGACCCAACAACGCAACTCTGCTGTTAAACTACATAGCGAAGACCAATATAATTCTGTTTTATCAATTGTCATGTCATTAACCTACTTTTTCATTTTTCAATAAAAGTCCATACGGGTGCCAGCAACTAAGTTTGAACACCGTAGTTTGGATCAGATCATAAAATTAACGATCTCATCTTCAAAAAATTAAATAAAGAATGCATTTTTCGATTAAAGTGACAACTTTAAATTTCAAAAAATGACACCATAATTTTTTGATTATATTAAATTTTCCTCAAAAAACTTTTTCTCTAAATTTTGTAAAAAAGATATTCCGTATTTATCTTCATTTAAATTATTATAAAGTTGAATAGGTAAATCTTTTTTGTATTCTATAAAACATGTAGCTAAACCAACAGCTATCGCTGCAACGCTATCAGTATCTCCTCCTAAATTAATACATGACTTTAGGAGCTCACTTAAAGAACTATGTTGCAATAAACATGTTAATGCAGCACTGACCGTATCATATGCATTTAAAGATACTCTATCTTTCCAATTATAATCCCAATTTCCATATTGCTCTGACTCTAGAAAACTCTCTAAATCGCTAATAGAACCTTTTTGGTGAGTTCCAAAATGGGCAGCTAACGCGACAGCACAACTTGATTGAATTCCTATAGGTGAATCATGCGTAACTTGTGCTTGTAACTTTGCTAAAGCAATTACATCTTCTTTATTTTTTAGAAAGCCAATAGGAACTGAACGCATCGCAGCCCCATTTCTTTCACTTGTTGGTATTATTAATTCAAGTAACTCTTTGCTAGACTCCACTTTACTTAATAAATTAAAGAAACCTTCTGAATACCCTAATCTCACATCTCTTTTAAAGCATTCTATAAATTTTGAAGCTATATTTTCTTTAGTCCATTCTTGACCAGATAATATGAACTCCACTATCGCAATCGACATCTGTGTATCATCTGTATACTTGCCTAAAATATCGTATAGCTCATGCTTGCTATATAATTCTAAATTATTAAGTGAAATAATCTTATCTTCGCTGCAAAATTCAAAACCTGCACCATAAGCATCTGCAATAGCAATTTCAGTCAACATCAGAATTAAGCCTCTTTACAATGAACATAGTGTTTAATTAAATTATCAAAAACCACGGATGCTGGCTCATTTGTTGCGCTTTCTTCAAGCCTTAAAACTTCCAAAAGTGCTGTTCTAAACTCACTATCATTATCAAGCGATTCAAATAATTCCTGAGGTAAAAAATACTCAGGTGGATAGTAACCTATCTCGCAATTCGCTCTAAAGTTCGTTCTAAAGATTTGTCTTAATTTTGAGATTTTTTCTTCAAAAGATGAATGAGCAAAGTCTTTAAAAAAATCTTCTCTACTTTTCTGCATCACTCTTAAATTGGTTTGAACATTTAAATATTTTTGATAGGTAGATTTTGTTGGTAGTGAAAAATATCTCACATCAAAAGATTTGAATATTTGTTGGTCATTTCTAAAAACAGCGCCGAGTAAATATTCAGCCATTGTTTCTTTCTCAATACTCACTGTAGTTATCACTGTTAAATCATCAAATCTTTCTATAAATGCTCTCCCATTCTCTTGATTATATCTTTTAAAGGGGTCTATCCTTTCTAAAGTATATAAATCAAAAAAGGTATCACACATCTTTCCACTCCAAATCTCCTTAACAACAATCAAATTCTCTTCAGGAATTACAATTAATTCATCTAAAGACCGAAAGGATTCCGGATAAAACATATCCAAAGATAAATCATCATGCAAATTATATCCTTCAATTAAAAATGCCATATTTATTTCTCCTTAATAATCAAATTTTTTACTCCATCATTATCTAATACCTTATATTTGGTACTAGATCTCATAACAAACTCAGATGTTGTTGGAGTTTGATTAATATATTGAGCAAAATTTTAATTCATATCAATATCAGTTAATTACGTATTAAATTAAATCAAATAAAAAGGCTATGTTATAGAATTTATTTCTATTCCCTTATTAATCCAAGTATTAAGTTATCTAAAATTTTATATGCTAGCTTATTCATTAAAAAAAAGAATCCTCATTCACTCTCAAAAAACACTACCGCCCAATTAATGATTGCCAATCGAGCCAAATCTAGCTATTTATAGAAACTGGTACTTGCCATACTAAAAATTGCTAAGGACAACACATGTTAAAAATTTTAGGCCGCGATAACTCCATTAATGTTCGCAAAGTCTTATGGTTGTGTGAAGAACTAAATCTTGAATATGAAAGAGAAGACTGGGGACGAGGCTTTCGCTCTGCTCAATTACCTGAATATTTACAATTAAACCCAAATGGTCAAATTCCTGTTGTTTTAGATGGTGATTTAGTCCTTTGGCAATCCAACAGTATTATCCGTTATCTGGCAAATGCTTATGATAAAAAGCATCAGCTTTACCCTACTCAAGCGAAAGAAAGATTCTTTGTCGACCAGTGGATTGATTGGCAAGCGATCGAGCTGAATAACAGCTGGACTTATACCATTATGTCTTTGCTTAGACACTCACCAGATCATCAAGATCCAAAGTTGTTAGAGCAAGGTATTGATGATTGGAATCATCATATGCAGATTCTTGATCAACAACTCGCAAAAACTCAGGCCTATGTTGCAGGCTCACAATTTAGCTTAGCCGATATTCCAATTGGTCTATCTGTACAGCGCTGGAAGGCAACACCTTTTGACCATCCAACACTTAAACATGTCGACCAATATTTTGAACTGTTAAATCAGCGTGCGGGTTTCCTAAAATGGGGAAATAACGGCGAACCTTAACTTTTAAATAAGCTTTAAGCCGAGTGATGGCGTTTCACGATGCCATCACTTAAAAGTTGATAAACCTGTTTTAAATCATCTCGATTTGCTTGAGCCAATAAGTCTTGATGCATTGCCAAGATATTCTGATCTCCCCTTACCGCAGGCCCAGTTTGCATTTGTTTCGGATCATTTTCAGTCGCTTTTTTAGCTGTTTCCAAAATTAAAGGATAGAGCAAACTAAAGTCCACCTGCTCTACATCCACAATCTGCTCTGCCATATCAAAACAGTAATTACTAAAATTACAAGCAAATACGGCAGCCAAATGCAAAGTTAAGCGTTGCTTTGAAGTATATTGATATACTCTATCACTTAGGCTATTTGCTAAATCTAAGAGTAGCTCCTGATCGACATCTGTTATTGCTTCAACAAATAACGGCGTTGCAGACCAATCAACATCTCTTTCTAAACTAAATGTTTGTAATGGATAAAACACCCCTGCTTTTTCATGTACATGACTGATGACTTCAATATCAGTACTACCCGAAGTGTGGACAATGAGTGTGTCAGGAAAGAGTTCATGAACTTGTTTTACAAGCTCTGCAATTGCACTATCTGAAACCGTAAGAATGATGAGATCGGTTGATTGGAATTCTCGAAGAGATTGGCATGCTTTTGCTTGAATTTTCTCTGCAAATTTTTGGGTTTTATCAAAATCACGCGCATAGACTTGTACGATGTTATGACCTTGGCCCAATAAAGCCTTTGCCAAATGAAAGGCAACTCGCCCACTTCCCACCAAACTGATTTTCATATCAATCCAACATTATTTGTCTCAACAAAAAAGCTTCTCAAAATGAGAAGCTTTTTTCAAATTAAAATAACTAATTTTTCATAAATCAGTCGATTATTGGGCTACTGAAAACTCAATACGACGGTTTTTAAAGCGACCTTCTTCTGTCGTGTTTTCTGCAACTGGCTGATCAGAACCATGACCTTCTGCAACTAATTTAGAAGCATCCACACCTTTAGATTTTAAATAATCTACCACTGCTTGAGCACGGCGTTGGGACAAAGCTTTATTTGCAGCAGCGTTACCTGTTGAGTCGGTATGACCACCCACATTTAATTTGACGCTAGTCACTTTATTTAAAAGCGTTGCAGCTTGGTCAAGAATGGCTTTGTTATCGGCAGGTATGTCACTTGAACCACTCGCAAAATTAATAATTTGCAAGTTAAGTGCTTTCACCAAAGCATTTACATCGACATTGTTTGGGTCAATTGATCCTAGAGCAGTTTGCGAAGCAGTTAAGCTATTGCTTACAGATTGCTCAGCTGTTACTGGTGCTGTACCGACAACTTCTGTATGTGGCACCAATGCTTTTACTTTTGCAGTTAAAGCTTCTAATGCTGCCGCATCACCCGCTTTCAAAGTAATTTTGTCGCCCACCCATTCTAAAGATGCATTTGGCACCCCTTTTAATGCCCCTAATACACCTGCAAGTGCATCTTTGTCTGTAAACGAAGCTGCATAAGTTTGGCTTGTATCCACCTTACAATCTTGAGTTGTCGAAAAAACCTTTTTAATATTGGTTTGTAGCGTTGCCAAGAAGCCTTGATCGCCAACTCCAGCCTGACACTCACTCACTGTACCTTTATCATCGGTACTTAAAGTTAAGCTAGCAGGTGCAGCAGCAGCTTCAACACCACTGGCAGCGGTCGGTTCTGGTGCTGGTACAGCCTCTTTATGCTGACAAGAACGCCATAACCAAGCAATGATAAGACCCAGAATAATAAGGGCAATAATCGGTAAGAATCCACGAGACTTACCTGTATTTTCAGTTGCTGCTGCAAGTGGAGGTGCAGTTGATGGTGTGACAGAAGATAAGCCTGCACCAAGTCCTAGCGGTGCTAATAGACCCACTGCCCACGCTGGTAAATATGAACGAATAGTATCTGCATGCTGGCGCAAGTAATTCACAATACTTTGCTGGTCATTTCCGGCAACATCTGAAATTGCATTCAGGCTGGGTTTAATTGCACTGTTGAGCGTGCTTTCAATTTCATTATTTGGTGCCGTGCCGCTTAAATGAGTAAGCACAGTATTCTTGATTTGGTCATTATGAGAAAAAAGGTCTGATAATGAAGGAGCCAAACTGTTTTTTAATTGTCCGATAAGATCAGGTTTAGCAGCTAGTAATGAAAGTAAAATTGGATAAAACTTAGATAAAGCATTCGATTTTTCGCCGAGGTATCCATCCTGTTCATCTAATAATATTGAAGATACTTTTTCTTTAAGCAATTCTATAGGGTTTATCGACATTGGTTATTCTCCCGAATCTTATACGTCGTAACCAGCAACTTTTGATTATTCAAATACTTCTCTTTGCTGATAGTTTTTTATTCTAATCTTCCTTTAATCTTTTATTGTTTTTTATATAATTTA
>NZ_JRVL01000375.1:0-1121 GCF_054823985.1 Acinetobacter sp. GN11
TGCTCTACACTATTTTGCAATTCTTTTGCTTGGAGATTTAAAGCGCGAGTATTCTGCTTTAGTTCAGTACCTTGCTGTATATATCCCAGATAAAGATAAAAAAAAGCTACTGGTGCAAACACTCCAGCTAAGAAATCCCCCACTTCATTTAAGGGCATCGGTTTGTTGTAATCTGCAAAATAGACATGAAAAAATATTACATAGCCTAATATTGATCCAAGATATAAAATCATAGAATAAAAAACAAAGGGGTGCTGTTTTCTATATCGTAATATTTTTAAGCAAGATTTATTTACTATCATTCTGAACTCTTACGATTGACGTCTTTCTTGTCTTCTAATCTGTGCTAATCGAATCCTTTCCGGCTGTGTGTAGACTTGCTCTAAAAGTTCATATGTGAAATCAAGTAAATCATCTGCTTCATTCTTTGTTAGATTTCCATCGTGAGCACCGTCATTACCATCGTCTTTGATACAGCGTGATAAATCTTCCAAAGCATTATTTAACAAGTTATGTTTAAAAATCCAAATTAATCGAGTGTGAATTGATTTTTTATCATCCCGTGTTGGTACTAATGCCTCATTTTTTTGAACTATATCTTTCGTCACCATATCAAGACAAAGCCTGAACATTGCTCCAGAAGCATTAAAACAATTTAAAGATAAACATTTTGTTGCTTCATTAAAAATATCTTTAACTTTTTCAGGTAAATATTCAGGTGGATTGATTTGTCCACTTTGTACAGGAGAGTAAATAAAATTCATTAGAGCATTATTTAAATGAACATCTTCTCTTTCAATCACATTAGAAACTTGTTCACGAATTCTTATTGTACTGTCACTAACTGAACTACTGTGGATATACAGTTTGTCATAAATATCAAACTTTACTTTAGCTGAAATTACCATTGATTTTGAGCATGCCCTACAAACTGAAAATAAATCCCATATTTTGTATTTAGAACTCTCCATCCCATGAAAACTCTTAACATTGAAAGTACTGTTCTTAGCTGAGCAACTAGGACAATCAAAAATAAATGTACTCATAATTTTCCCCGCATTTATTTGGAAATATTTCCATTAGTTTATAACTTTAAATACTTTAATAATAAAAACACGGGG
>NZ_JRVL01000376.1:0-6655 GCF_054823985.1 Acinetobacter sp. GN11
CTCATTTATATACAACAATAATTTATTTTATAACGGTAAAACTATGCCACATTCAGATCTTCCATTTCGTGCTTTAAGCGTGCTTCACACTTCAATATTTCTCTTTAATAAATATGGCTTTCATAACGTCGGAGTAGACCGAATTGTTGAGTCGGCAAAAGTGCCCAAAGCTACTTTTTATAATTACTTTCATTCAAAAGAACGTCTCATTGAAATGAGCCTAACCTTTCAAAAAGATGGCCTTAAACAAGAGGTGATTTCGATTATCCATGTTCGAAAAGAATTAACTCTAGTTGAAAAACTGCGCAAGATTTACTTTTTACATGCCGACTTAGAAGGGCTTTACCATTTGCCTTTTAAAGCTATTTTTGAAATTGCGAAAACACATCCAAAGGCCTATCAGACCGTAGTTGACTATCGAAATTGGTTTATTAATGAAATCTATAAACTGCTTTTAACAACCAACCCAAATGCTTCAAAACAAGATGCACACATGTTTTTGTTTGTGATTGATGGAGCGATGGTTCAGCTTTTAGACCCCAACAAGCCAGATGAAAGAAAGCGGTTGCTTGAGTATTTTTTGTTGGGGTTTGGGTGAGGGACCAAAAAGAGAAATCTCAAAAAATAATTCTATATATTGTAGATAGACTAAGGCTATTAAATATATATCTTGAAGCACGTTAAGGTTGGATTGGCTTGAGTTTTCTCTTTATATATTCAATGGCCTGAGTCACTTTTGCTGATTTCGTATTTTTCTGCGTAGTAACTGCCCATATATTCATGGTGCCAACATTCCAGTCATCAAGTACTTTAACGAGTTTACCCTCTGATAATGCTTGTTCAGCTTCAAATGTACTTAAACAACAAACACCATAGCCTTGTTCACACATTTTATGAAGAATTAAAGTATTGTTGGTAAGGTACTTGGGCTTAATTTCCGCATAGTAACTTGTGTAAGTTGATTCATGAAAAAAATATTTTTGAATCATCGTATCGTTAGTTGCATATTGTAAATGTAGCCAGTTTTCATCACCTAACTCATTAGGATGAGTGGGCACTCCATGTTTTTCTACCCAAGCAGGGGAAGCATAAAGTTTCATATGCATTTCAGAGATTTTGTGAGCAATAAATGAAGAGCTTGGCATTTCCCCAACACGTATAGCCAAATCAATCCGTTCTGTAATCAGATCGATATACTGATCTTGAACCTGAATGTTTAAATTAAGGTGCGGTAGAGCCTGAGACCAATCTTTTAAGCTTTCTATAAAATAATTAGATAAACCGACTGGTGCTGAAATTCGTAACTCTCCAAAAGGTTCTTTTTTTTCAGTATCTAATAATGCTTGAGCATTTTCTGCTGCTTGAGCAACTTGTTTGCAATAAAAATAATATCGCTGGCCAATTTCGGTTAAAGATAATTTTCTTGTTGAGCGATGTATTAAGGTAATTCCACTAATTTTTTCTAAATATCGAATTTGTTGACTTACAGCAGATGGGGACATATTGAGAATTCTTGCCGCACCACTCATCGATCCTTGTTCCACTACTTTAGTAAAAATAACCATACGTTTGTAATGATCCATTTTGAACCCTGGCTTCAAGCTGTTTGAACTTCAAAGCTACTATTATGAACTTACTTATTCAAATACTATTTTTATGAATCAAGAAGAGTATTCGATGGGAAGGTAAATCTTTATGAAACATATTTGGGCAAAGAAAATGATTTCATTCGGAGTAGATTTAGCCAGTCAACAGCAACTCAGCTTTTGTTTTGCAATCTATGATGAATCTGCAAATTTACTTGCTTTCCAAAGAATGGATCATTCAATGCTAGGGTCAATTGACCTTGCTTTGATGAAAGCTAAAACAGCGTGCTTATTTCGGACAGAAACTCAAAAGCTTGGACAGCTATCACAACCGAATATGCCCATTTGGTCTATAGAGTTTAGTAACGGAGGCCTAAGTACAATCGCTGGTGGTGTGCCACTTCTAAATCAGGCTGGAGAGTTTATAGGAAGTATAGGTGTCTCTGGTGGAACAGCAGAACAAGATAAGGAAATGGCACAAATGTGTTCAGAATATTTTCTAAAAAATGTAGGGTTTACGCAATGAAAAAAGTATTAGTAACTGGTGCTGGAACTGGATTAGGAAAATTAATGGCAATTGCGCTTGCTAAGGCAGGTAATCAGGTGATTGCTTCAGTTTACGCCGTATCTGAAATAGAAAGCTTAAAAGAATTCGCAGTAAAGCAAAATGTTAATTTAACAGTTGAAAAGCTAGATATTTCGAATGCAGAAGATCGAGAAAGGGCAGCTACTTGGAATGTCGATGTACTGATTAATAATGCAGGTATCGCAGAAACTGGTCCATTAGCAGAAATACCAATGGAACATTTTAAAAGAAACTTTGAGGTCAATGTTTTCTCAGCTTTAGCATTAACGCAAAGCATTGTTCAAAATATGGTGAAATCTAATATTGCTGGACAAATCATTTTTATTTCATCTGTTGCAGGGTTAATCACAAAGGCATTAACAGGTCCGTACTGCGCAACAAAACATGCCATAGAGGCAATGGCAGAAGTCTTGAGTGAGGAACTCAAAGACTACAATATTAAAGTGACGGTCGTTAACCCTGGGCCTTACGACACTGGCTTCAATGATGCTCAAATGCTAGAAATGAAAAAATGGTACGATCCAAAGAAAAACTTTACCCAGTTGACTGAAGACAGCTTCAAATTTCCTTTAGAACAGTATAGTCCTGAGGAACTTATTGAGCGTATTGTGAAAGTTGTGTCGGGTGAGGTGAAGCTATTTAGAAACTTATTACCTGAGAGTTTTGTTGATATTGTAAAAGACTATCAGGCTGATTTGTGGGTTAAAGAAAATAATTAAAAAAAAGCTGTTCCTCTAGTTAAATTAGTGGAACAGCTTTTAACTCAACATTTCGCATAGACCTTACTTAATTTTATTTGGTAATAATGATGAGTAGATTTATCAAAATATTAAAACAAGAATTAATAGGATTATTTTTACTACAAAAAAGTGATCGGACTTGGGAACTTCCTTTAACAGCAGCCTTAGCAACAAGTTTACCAATTTTTTTGGCTATATATCTTGGACATATTGAATACGGTTTGATCTCAAGTTTGGGTGGAATGATATTTCTCTATACGCCGAATAATACACCTTTATACTTCCGTTTTTTAACAATGGCCTGTGCAACAGTAGGTATTAGTTTTAGCTATTTAGTCGGTTTACTGAGTCACTCATTAGAGTTTCCTTTATTTATCATTTTTTCTCTGATGACATTTGCTATTTTGATGATATGCCGATTTTTTAGAGTAGGTCCACCGAGTGGATTATTCTTTATTATTGCATTAAGTGTTGGCACAAACTCAAATGTAGCGATTTCACAAATTCCATTTAATGTGGGAATGATGTTTTTGGGTGCACTATTTGCAAGCTTTTTAGCTATGATTTATAGCGTATTTATGTTGCACAAAAAGAAGGAAAAATTATCTACACCTTCTTTTAATTATGATTTTAACTATGTAATTAGTGAGTCTATTATTATTGCTTTATTTGTCGGTATCGCAGTCTTCTTTTCTAAAATATTTGAGTTAAAAAATTATTATTGGGTTTCTGTAAGTTGTTTGATCGTATTACAACAGACTAATTTTAGAGATGTTTTTAGTAAAATTTTACATCGTGTACTCGGTACAATGATTGGAGGAGGAGTTACAGTTTTAATATTGTCTCAACTATTAAATGGGTGGGGCATCGCTATAGCTGTGATGTTATTAATGTTTGTTGTTGAATATTTTATTACGCGGAATTATGCATTAGCCGTTATTTTTATTACCCTTTTAACTATTTTACAAGCCGAAGCGAGTAATTTAATTTTAGAGAGTGCTAATTTTGATTTATATTCAATAGCCTTTACCAGATTTATAGATGTATTGCTGGGGTGCTTTATTGGTTTAGTGGGTGGATATGTTATACATAACCGAAAGTCTTAATTTTAAAATCTTTTATTCTTATCAAATATCGAAAATTATTTAAAAATCAAAAAATTCAACATCATTTTAAGTCTTTGATCGAACGATCAGTCTGTAGCATAGATTGTCATGAAATTTTAACTTGATATTTAACAACGGTAATTTTAGAATCCGCCCAACTAATTTTTAGGAGCTTCAATGTGAGTACTTGCTCGAGTGACAGTAGTCGATCGGTAATAGTCTAAGTATCCACTGAAGTCCTGACAGACCTCTTTTTGTGGATGCAAGAAGAGGTTTTTTATTTCCATCTTTTTATTTCTATTATTAACCCATGATTTATTCATGACAGGTTGCAGTACTTGCATGTGCTCCATGACTTATGGGAGTGATGCCAGTGTTATTTACTTTAAAGAAACGCTCACTTATTTCTGGTTTCTGTTTATTTGCATTATCTAACGCGAGCCATAGTGGACGACCTATGGTGGTTGACGATGCTGCTCTTGTTTCGCCAAAAACTTGTCAGCTAGAAACTTGGGCGCAGCATAACCCTGACAGCAAAGAATATTGGGCAACACCAGCCTGTAATTTTGGTGGTAATTTTGAATTTGCGATAGGGATGGGAAGAGTAAACGATGATACTGAGCACGTCAGTTATGCAACTTTTCAAGGTAAAACCTTATTAAAACCTTTAGAAACGAATGATTGGGGAATCGGTTTTTCTTTTGGCACACAAATAAATGCTAAAGATTCTTCACAGAAAGATTGGACGGTCAACGTTCCTTTAAGTCTTTCTACATTGGATGATAAGTTTTTAATACATGCCAACCTTGGTTGGTTACGTGAAAATATTACGCATAAAAACCAAACTACGTGGGGAATTGGAACTGAAACACAACTTACTCATCCATTAACACTCACTGCCGAAGTATATGGTAATGACCGAAATGATGACTTTTACCAAACAGGTTTTCGATATATGGTCTATAAAGACCTTGTTCAATTAAATGCAAGTTATGGCAACCAAATGTCTCATCACGATAATGCTTTTTTCTCTGTCGGATTTGTATTTCTAACAAAGCCGTTTTTACCTTAATGGTTTATATGCATCTAAATCTATCAAAAAATGTGACAGAATCTAACTTTTTATATCATGTAAATACGACTATCCTAACTGGACTTGAACACAACCCTTTGATGTGTTCGTCTTTTAGTTAGATTTTTTAGGTATTTAAAAAATGAATAAAATGCACGTAACTTTAGCGGTAATTATTGGCTTAATTGTTGGTGGAGTAATAGGCGCTCTAGGCTACTCTAAAACTGCTGCACGTTATGACGCAATGACTACAGCATGTGTCATGGTAAACCAAGCGGTTGAACATGGCATCTTGAAGCCAGAACAAGTGAAACAGTTAGGTGAGCTAACAGGTCAAAGCCTTAAAAAAGATTATGAGTCAGTTGCATCAAAATTCAAATTCTCTGAAAAGCAATTAGGTAACGCATCTGAAGGTTCTAATTGTAGTCAGTTTATTGTTGGGGTGAATGCCGCAAAATAACCTATAGGAAGCCCACAATCTGTGGGCTTTTTTATGAAGCCGATTTAGAGTGGCTCTGATCGGTGATAAGATCAACTGAACATATGATCTACAGACTGCTATAATAATGAACACCACAAAATTTAATCTATAAGCTTGCTCTAAAAGCAGGTTTCTCGTGTTTGCAAAATTGCTAGGAAATATGAAACATTATCTAAAACAAATTGAGTCAACTACTTCAACTTGGACCACAGAGCAAGACTGCTTCTTAATAGAAAATAACTTTCTTTCAATTCAGGAACTCATCGAACAGTTACCTTTTTCTGAAGAAGAGATACGAGTGCGTCGAGCTGTTCTTGGTTTAGTTCGTCGAGATAAGCAAATGAAAACATATTAGTTTTACCAAGTGGTCAAAATAATATGAAAGTAAATATTTCCAATTATCTCTATTCGACCATTCATTTTGCGGATGAGTTATCAAAACCATAATATTTTTAGGTGTTTTTATGGTGCAATTTACATAAAGCACAAACTACTTACAAACCATTCTTACAAGATTACTTTTAATTACATTTCTTTAAGCATAATCAAAGACAGAAAACATTCATAGATCAGCACTTTATAACAATAGTACGGAGAGAGAGGTTAATGCCAAAGTATCTAGCTGTAGCCGAAAAGGTTTATAAAAATATTAAAAAAGATAGCTTATTCACTGATGACATTACTCAGAACCTTAACTGTTTAATTAGTCAGATTCGAAAAGCCATCAAGGGAACGGAGTTTAAGCTCAAATACAATTATATAGACTTTGAAGAAAACTTAACGAAACCGTTAAGTGAGTGCAAGGTCCAGATTGATTTGAGTGTTATGCCGAAATTCGCAAATGAAGGTGAGTATCTTCTTTGGTTGGCTGGTTTTATCGAGCGAATCACGGAAGGTGGAAAACCCAAACTGCCTCCTATTTCGCAATTTCTTCCACCAGGTTTTAAGATGTCGAAAGAGGCGTTTCCTATAAATGTTGCCTCTTCAAAAGAGGAGCATGCAGACATGATTATCAATTATTTTAAATCTGAGGATTTTATTAAAACTAATAAAACTCCTTCATAAAAGAATATAGAAGTGAACG
>NZ_JRVL01000377.1:0-481 GCF_054823985.1 Acinetobacter sp. GN11
AATCTTCTGGCTACGGCCAAAAGCACTGTCTGACTTACCCATCACATAAGGTGCACGGCTCATGCTTTCCACACCACCTGCAATCACCAAGTTCGCTTCACCGGCTTTAATAGCACGGGCAGCAATGGCAATGGCATCGAGAGATGAACCACACAAACGGTTAATGGTGGTTGCTGGAACCTGATACGGTAAACCTGCAAGCAGTGCTGACATACGACCAACATTCCGGTTATCTTCACCGGCTTGATTGGCACAGCCATAGATCACATCATCGACCTGTTCCCAATCTACATTCGGGTTACGCTGTATAAGCGCTTTAATCGGTAAAGCGCCGAGGTCATCGGCACGAACAGGAGCAAGGCCACCGGCATAACGGCCAAATGGGGTACGGATAGCATCGATGATATAAGCGTTTTTTAATGTCATTTCCCTACGTCCTTATCCTTGAGTCGCATCAATCAAAGTTGCACCTGTTAAAGCC
>NZ_JRVL01000061.1:0-16321 GCF_054823985.1 Acinetobacter sp. GN11
GAGTTCGAGTCTCGTTTCCCGCTCCAAATTTAAAAAGCCCTAGTCGAAAGACTGGGGCTTTTTTCTTTTTATTGATTCATAATTTTTGCGGTCTATGTATTCACAACATACTTTATTGAGAATGGTTCAGTTCAAGGCCAAGTATTTCATTACTAGATTCACATTTTTAAATCGTCAGTTATAACGATTCAATCTAGTTATATTTACAAGGTATTGGGGTTATTTGATGCCTAGATATAAAGGGTAATAATTGAAAGCAGTCCAAACTAAATCTTTCTAGGCTACGACTTTGTTGTAAACATATAGAAAAAATGAAGTTATAATCATATATATAACTTTCAAAATAATACTCTTCTGTCTTTTGAGCATCATTGGTTGAGTCGAGAAACTGTATATGCTCAGGCAACACATGAAAGTTGAGCATTTTTAAATGACGGCTCATTCCTTCGCCAGTACATTTGATATAGGCTTCTTTCAAAGTCCATATTTGAAAAAATCGCTGGTATACACTGGATGAATCAGTGAGTTCTTTATCTTTAATCCATTCAATTTCACTTAGGTCTAACACACTATCGACACGCCTCCACTCAAACTCATGATCCACTTGTTCAATATCAACTCCTATTTCCCCTTCTTCAGTCACAGCAAGGATAATTACGTCCGCTGAGTGAGTAAGATTAAAATATACAGCCTTACCGCCTTGTACAAAAGGCTTGCCGCTGGGATGTAATTGGAGGTTGACCTCGTAGGGTGAGATGCCTAGCTTATCTGCCAATACAGTCTTCACTAATACACGAGAGATCAAGAAAAGACGAGCCGCCTTAGGGTGATATTGATCATATCTCAGCTTCTCTGCCGAACTGAGCAAGCCGAGATAATGACTCAATACCAAATGGTCTTGTGGTACCCTTGAAACTGGGCAGACATAAACCTGTACTTGGGCTACATCAGACATTAGGAAGCTGTGGTGCTGTTGTACTTCGTCAGAGCTGGTGCAAGGTAGTCATAAACCGTATCTACATGGGTAACGTGCGGATTATGGCCTGCGCCTGCAATGATATGTACAGGAATATCTGAGCTTATTGTGGTAACAATTGGGTCTTTATCTCCCACAATGATTTCAACTTTAGAGCTAAGCTCGTTTAACAAAGCTGTCTGAGTTGCTCGCTGTTCTGGCAAACTAATGCGGTGCATATACTCACTAATATGCTTGGCTACGGACACCCGACGTAATGAATCCATCGCATAATCAACAGACGGATTTTGCTGTCCATCTGGATGTAGGTCTTTAGCAATCATATCTTTCGGTACAAAACGGAAAATTAGTTTAGATATGGCTTGTATCTGAAACATTTTAGCAGCCTGCGCCTGAACAAAATAAGGCGATATGAGGATAAGGCGTGCAACTTTATCTGGATATTTCTTTGCAAGATTCAACGCAAAAAGACATCCTAACGAATGTGCAATAACAACGCTATTTGGTGCTAAAAGCTCTGAAGCTGCATCAATAAACTGACGGTTGTTATCTTCCATCATCTCATAACTACCTGAACGTCCAAGCCCAGGCAAGTCCATCATAGCGATCTGATCATATGTGATTTTATTGATTATCGGAGACCAACATGCACTATCAAATGGAATCCCATGTAAAAATAATGCAGAAGATTTTCCCGATATAACCGGCTGTTTAGTATAGATTTCTGTCCAATATCGATTCTGATAACTGAAACAACTAGGTGTAGGTACTTGCATGCGACCAAAACGAGTAAACACCAGACGATCAATCCAGCGAGAGTAATAGGGACTGATATTGATTAGGTCTGCGATGCCCATTTTCGCGGCCTGCGCTTCTGCCCCAGCGACATGATAGTGCTCGGTAGAAATGAAAGCGAGTTGCTCTTTAGAACCACCAAGCAATACCTCAGGTAATTTCTCAAGCAGAACTTTGGGTAACTGTAAATGTGGTGCGCTGACTCCTAAGTGCTCGGCAGCTAGGTGAACCAAGCTATGAAACTTTGGTGTCGCTGGATCAAGCAACATATATTCCTGAGCGATGGTCTCAGGATAAGACATCGTTCGGATGAGAAAGCTAACGATATACTGCATATTGCACAATGGCAGGAATGTATCACGCCCACCTGGCAATGCCAGCAGACGTCCCTGATACAGCTTATCAATCATGTCAGCAATGCCAATATATTGCATATCACCATACGTATAGAAACCATCAATGACTGTCGCTGGATTTATTGCAGTCCATGGCACATTTAAACGCTTACAGGTCTCAATGAAAGCTTGATGCCCTAAAATTTTCGAAGCCTCGTAACCACCATATTTGCAATACAAATCATCAGCCGACTCTTGTGGCGGAGTAGCCACACGATATCCACCAATCCAGATAAATCGCTCAAGCTGCTTCAATGTTGCAGCCCATTCAATCAAAGTGAGTCCTGATTTAATATTCGTACGCTCAGCTTCAGCTTTGCTAATGCCCCAATTAAATGATGCAGCAAGATGATAGATAACATGGATCTTTGCCTGAGCATCCGCTAGTAGAGAGTCCAGCTTAAAGTCGCGGCTCAAATCATATTCGACAAAAGAAATAGACGGATCAGCCAACCCTTGCGTTGCAATGAAGCCTAACAGCTTATCTTTCTTGGTTGCGGCATTGCGCAGCGCAGCAATCACTTGATGACCTTCCCGCAGAAGTTCAACGATCAATCTGCTGCCAATAAAACCTGCCGCACCTGTTACTAATATGGTCTTCCGTGAAAAATTATCTTTTTTTGCGTTATTTAAATTATCCATAAATCACCTTATTAGGGACTGCAAACTCCAGCATTATTTTGGAGCGAATTATCTTAAAAATTATATCGAATCTGGGCATACACCAGACTGTTATCTCTAAATTGTCCTAACACCGTATCATTTCTGCCCCAGAAACGATCTCCACCTGCATTCAATTGCCAGTGATCATCAAGGCTGTAATTAATACGTACTCTTAACAATTCATTAGGCTCTGGTGCAAAGTAAAACCCTGTTACTTCTAATTTCAGATTGTCATTCAGTAGGTTAAGTGCATAGCGTAGCATAGCTCCATACTGATCTTGCTCATATTGGTTACTGATTGTTTGCTGATAACGGTAGACTGTACTCAATGATGGATTTGTTAGGCTGTTGGCAGATCTAAAATCCTCGGTATGTTTGTATACGCCTACTAAACTCAGTGTGGAATTCTTCAATGCTAATTCTGGACCCATGACCACGGTCAGATTATTTTTTTTGTGCGTAAGATCTTCGCTGCCATTCGAATCAGTGTGCGTATATGCCGCTTCACCTCGCCACACGATATCGTTATGGTTATAACTAAAATCAAATCCATAGACGGACATAGGATTGTTTTTCAGTTGCAATGTTGCCCCTGTTGGAGACGCTGAAAGAACTGACAGATCGGGCATATGATCCAAACCTGAGAAGTACGATGCTCCAACATCCAAACCATCTACAGAATAATCCCAGCGCATTGCAAAGGCAGAACGGCTCTTATTATCTATTTCATACTGGACACCAGAAATCTGGCGCAATGGAATTACATCTGATCGACTACGCGGATACCACAATGCCGTCCATTTATTGGTTCCTGATTCAGGAATATATGTCAATTTGAGAGCATCATTTCCAAGACGTTGATCTGTCTCATCTGGCACCAGCCGCGTATAGTCACGGGGTGATAGATTATCCGTTGGGTTAATCCCATCAGCTCTTCCCCAGACTACAATCTGGCGACCAACATCGACATAGACTGTCTGATCCAAGTTATAAGAGGCATATAACTCACGTAAGTTGCGATTTACCTTACTCACCTGATCTGGATTTACAGTATGGTCCGTTTCGTCTCCAATATTTATGTCGTAATGGATCTTAAACTCTGGATTAAACTTGAGCGTACCATTGGACCAGAAACTTGCTTGTCCAATGTTTTTTAATGAACTTAAATCACGATCCGATGACCACATATCGAATCTAGCCGAGTTCTGGCTCACGAAACTAATTTCGCTGTCATCTGCATAAGCATGCTGCAGTAGCATAAAGCTACTGCAGCATGCAAATACCCAATAGGTACCTTGCGTCATTTCTCAAGACTCTGCGGTGAGAAAATCTTATCAGATAAGGTTTTTTCTGCGACAAAATCATTGACGATAACTTGTGTCATATGTTGAGTTTGCAGATTTTTCGCCATAGATTTCATGGCCTGCCATCTTGGTTTCACTTTGCCATAAGGGCGGATATCCGTGAATTCAATATGCTTTAACGGTTTACCTGCAGTATCCCAAATGTCGATAGTTGCTGTAACAAAGTTGTCTTTCATTATGCACATGCGACGTTTGCTATAACCAAAGTCACTCTTCACAGTATTATTGATTGGCGTTGCTTCAATCATGTAGCAATCTTTGCCATTAAATTTACCATCTGCAAGTTTAGTGTACTTCCAGTCACTTAGCTTATAGCCAAGTACATCACCATAACTAAAGTCCGTACCAATAAAAGCATCGCCTTTGTTCGCTGATGCCAAACGACGTACTTTTTTCAATGCAGGCAAATAGACAAACATGCTATCACTGCCTTTTGCATTCTCAATCAACAGCGTCGTGGTTCCCTGTACATCTGCTGGTGAGATGAATTCGGTCAAACGCATATTGTTCTGAGTATTTCCAGCCAGCTTGGTCATGTTTTTAGTCAGACGCACGCGTTGCTCGCCACTTTTAGACGTCAGCACAAATTTGGCACTAGCACTTGAACTCAAAAACTTAGAGGCGTCATCACTACGATTAACAATGTCTTGAACTTCATCTGCATAAGATGTTTTAGGCATCGACATTGTGAGCGCCGTACCCAACAAGAGACTTGTCACAACAGTTTGTGCAACGGTAATGTTCTTCTTATTTGAGGGAAAGATAAAACGAGGTTTCAAGATTAGAATCATTGTAGGTACCATAATTAAGGTTGCAAATACACTGAAAAGCATCGCAATCACAATAAACATCGCTAGCCATTGATGCACATGGAAGCCTTGCGATAAGGACAATACGCCATACCCACCAGCAACAGCAGTCGCAACAAAAAGCGAAGCTTTACCAGCAGTACTTAAAGTTTTACGAATAGCATCTTTGATATCACCACCCTCTTCACTCAAGATTTCTCGCAAGCGATAGAGGAAGTAAATGGCATAATCTGCACCAATACCAACCGCCATGGCTGAGATCAGAGAGTTAGGAATATTGAGCGGAATGTCGAGCCAGCCCATCACACCAAAGATTGCAAGGATCGAGAATAGAAGTGGCGTCAGGACAATCAACCCCGCTGAAAGTGAGCGGAAAACTAGCGCTGAGATAAAGAATACGGCAAATGAAATCTGTAGAATATTCATGAGCTTGCCGTGAACCATTGTTTCAGTCAACGCAATGGTCTGAGTCACATCACCACCAAAACTCACGACAGCTTTATCACCCAATTGACCCGCCATATACGTTTTTAGCGACTCAAGGATTTCTTTGATACGCTGATTACTACCTGTTTTTAGCAGAATCGTGATCTTGGCATAGCGTTGGGTTGTATCAATGTAAGATTCAAAATCAGTCGGCTCACCAGACATTGAATACAGCAGCAGATACTGAGCAACAACATCTTTGGTTGCTGGAACCTGAAATGCCTGTGGCTGATCGGCATTCATTGCCTGATTCATTCTTTTGATATAGTCCACGATAGAGATTGTTTTACCGACCTCTGGAATTGAATTCGCGAACTTTTCTGTATTATCAATCGCTTTTAGGATTTCTGGGTTTTCGATACCATCACGTACCTTTGTATCGACCATGATGTAGAGACTGTTTGTACCACCAAGAGACTGATTCAGAAACCTGTCATCTTGCTGCATCGGTAAGTCGCGCGAGAAGAAGTTGCGGCTATCGTTATCCACCACAATACGGCTTGTGCCAATAGCAAGAAAGACACCCAGTACTGCAATCACCGTCATTAGCATCATTCGCGGACGAACTGACAAAATGACATCGCCAATGCGTTTTGGAATCCAGTCCCAGATCGGTAAACCTTTGCGTGCGACTTTGGTAACCGAAGGCGGTGGTAGCATCGAGCGAAGTACAGGAATAAAAGTCATCTCAATGATCAGCGTACTGATGATCCCGATTCCTGTAAAAATACCGAATGAACGGATAGTCGGAATATTAAAGGTCAACAGCGAGAAGAATCCAGCTGCTGCAATTCCGCCAGCCAATATCATAACCGGACCAACACGAACCATAGACTGCACCACGGCTTCGCTATTCGCAGCTTTAGGTTCCACACCTTCGGCAGTCAGTCGATCAAAGTCTTCATAGTATCGCTTGAGCAACTGCACTGCGTGCCCTGCCGCAATGGCCAGAATCAGAATAGGTGTAGGAGAGTTAAAAATATCCATTGGCTGTTTGAACAGACCCATCATACCCATACCCCATGCCACAGCCAGTAAAGCTGTAACTAGTGGAAGGATCAAACCCTGCTTACTGCGGAATGCTTCGAAGTGCAATAACCCAATGACCAGTATGGCAATCGGGAACAAGATATTGATCCGTTTAGAGTAATCTTCAGCTTTATCCAAATAAACAGGATTGCCGCCGACACTGATGGTCATATCTTTAGACTGTTCAGCTGCTACGATTTTGTTGATCGGGCCCATCATCTTTTGGAAGCCTTCTGGACTTTCCTCAAGCTCAAGCAAAATAGCAGCAGTTTTTTGATCTTTAGATACTACCGAGTTCATATAAATTGGATTCAGTGCCAGCAGTTTTTTCAACTGATCAACATCACTCTCGGTTACAGAACTGTTCGGCAGTAGTTTCTTGGCATCAAATCCATCCGAATTGGCGGTGATCCCTTTGGCCTGACGTGCAGCCAGACTCATCAGAGTAGATCGAACCACGCCCGGAGCATTATCAACTTCTTCGGTAATGCGTTTGACTTTTTCTAACACTTGCGGCTGATAAATATCACCCTGCTTCGGTGTAATACCAATCACGACCATGTACTTGGAGCCGAATTTTTTTTCGATCAGCTTGGTCGAGGTGATATAAGGATGTCCATTAGGTGCAAGTGCGCCTGGATCAATAATAATTTTTACGCCAGATGCAAGATATGCCAAGAAAATCGTCAAAAGCATGACCACAGTCAGCACAATACGGCGATGTCTGAGAATCCATCGCGCATATTGCTCCATTATTGGATGAGTCTTTTGAATTGGCTTTTCAACCTCTTGTGATGATTTTTTGATCTCTTGCGATGGTTTTTCGATCTCTTGCGTTTGCTGACTCACTGCCTCATAGGTTCCACCCTTCTGAGCCAGTGCCTGGAGATTAGCAAGGTCTTTCTTGAACTGGGCAAGAACCATCTTTTTTAGTAGTGCATCGGGAAATACACCAAAAAAGCCGCCTGGTTCTGCCTCAAAGAGCCACTCAATCCATGTACCTTCAGGATGTGGTTTGAAGTGGTAAGTACCCGTATAAAGAAAAGGGCCTTCTAGCACTTGAAAGGCATACAATTCGTTCGGTACCAGATGTGTGATTTCACCTTTAAAGGCCAACTCACGACCAGCAAAGCTCAAACCGATTTCATAATTGCTGCCCACACGCGGAGTATTATCTAGCAGTTCAGAATGCTTACATGACAATTGCCAGCTTGCATCATTGCCCGGATTTGCAAGATATTTAAAAACCTTGTCAATCTCGGCCGGTATGAGGAAAGCATGTTCTATGATCACCATAGTGGTTCTACCTTCTTGTATTTTTTATGCGGGAATTGGATACATCTGATCAATCGTCTGAGCCACAGCCGCGACGTTCTCAGCGAACATAATCGATGAATGGTCACCAGGCAGATCCACTTGAGTAAGCGTATCTTTGATCAGCTGATCCCAGCCCAGACTTTCGCCAAAATCTTCCAGCTCATCTTTGGCCTTAACCAAGAGGATCGGAAAATCTTCAGGCTCTGGGAAATAAGTCTGGAGTGCGACGCCATTCGCCAAATAGGTATCAAAGTAAAGTCGGAAATCTGATGGCTCAGCATCCAGAGGTATAACATTGATAGCCTTAGCTTCTTTAAGCACATGATCAAACATGTGATCTGGACTCAATTCACGCAAGTATTGCGCTGGTATCGTCAGTTTTTTGCCATAAGGCACAGCCAGATCACGAGCAAACCAAGACAAGAGCATGGCATCGTCAGCATCTTCAGGCACATTCTCTGTAATTGGAGCCCGGGTATCGATCATGACAATCCCTGTGACCTGCTGCCCCATTTGACGTAACTGATGACTGATCTCGTATGCAATCGCACCGCCAAAGCACCAGCCACCAAGGAAATAAGGCCCCTCAGGCTGCGTCTTTTGCATTTCAGCAATATAGAGCGTTGCCATGTCTTCAATCGCCACTTCAGCAGCATCTGCTTCAATCAGTCCAGGAGACTGAATAGCGCGCAAGGTACGGTTCGGATTGAGATGGCGCGAAAGCTCCATGTAACAGAAGGTACTACCACCAATTGGATGGAACAGCCACAATGGTTGCTCGTAGGTTCCTCGGCGCATTTCGATTACGATAGAGGGTTTGACTTCTTTATTGTCACGAATGATCTCGCCCAAACTCTCCACGGTGGAGTATTGTGCCAGCAAGGCAACTGGTAGGTCTGTACTAAATGCCTTTTTGAGATGATTGACAAGCTTCACTGCTAATAATGAATGTCCTCCCAACTCAAAGAAATCATCATATATACCGACCCGCTTAACTGACAGAATCTGCTCAAAGGTAGTACACAGCTCGATTTCAATCGAATCGCGTGGTGCAACATAGTCATTGCTCTGCTCAAACACTGGCTCAGGAAATGCCTTACGATCCAACTTATTGTTAGCCGTCATTGGAAACTCATCCAATGTAATAAATGTACTTGGCACCATATAAGCTGGGAGATGGATTTGTAGGGTCTTTTTCAGATCAGCGATGTCAATCTCGTGTCCGATCACATAGGCTACTAGTTTCTGATCGTTACTGGCTGTCGTCTTAACCAACACGACTGCATCTGTGATACCGTCGATCTGTTTGAGAACATTCTCGATTTCGCCTAATTCAATACGGAATCCACGGATCTTGACTTGGAAATCCAGACGTCCGTGATGAGTCAAACGTCCATCCATTCGCAGACAGACTTTATCCCCAGTGCGATAGAGTCGACCAGCATTTGGAAGAGATGGCAAAGTTCTAAATTGCGCATCTGTTAACTCAGGTCGGTGCCAGTAATCAACTGCCAGACCATCGCCTCCGATCCAGAGCTCTCCCATAACGCCCCGTGGTACCAACCGCTGTTGTTCATCTAGAACATAAAGCTGAGTGTTGGCCAGTGGTTCGCCTAAATCAATATATTTTGCATCAGTGATATGGGCTGCACTAGACCACACTGTAGTCTCTGTCGGCCCGTAGACATTCCATAAACAGCTGACTTTGCTCAGCAGTTTTTCTGCGAGTATAGGATCCAGCGCTTCCCCTCCGCTAAGTGCAGTCAGACCTGGGGTGCCGTTCCACTCACTGTCCAAGAGCATTTTCCAAGAGGATGGTGTTGCCTGCATAGCATTGATCGACTTCGCCTGCATATAGTCCACCAGCTGATTACCATCTAAAGACACCTCACGCGGGCACACATGCACCACACCACCGTACATCAATGGAATCAGCAGCTCAACAATTGAAATATCAAATGCATAAGTGGTGATCGCTAACAATTGAGTCTCAGCAGTTGCTTGCAGCCTATCATTCACAGACAGTAAGAAATTGACTATTGAGCTATGCCCAATACGCACGCCTTTAGGCTTGCCTGTCGAGCCAGAGGTATACATCACATAAGCAGTATCACCAAAGGCAAGCGTCTCACGCACTTGCTCAAGGGGCACAACACCAGCTTGATTGATATCCAGAAGCGGTACAGAAACTGTGAGAGCATCCATCAACTCGGTTTGGGTCAAGATTACTTTAGGTTCAGCATCTTCGATGATGTTATGTAGACGTTCTCTTGGGAAATTAGGATCAAGCGGTACATAGGCTGCTCCTGCCGCCCAGATTCCAAGAATGGCCGCTGGCAATAGCACAGTGCGGTCTAGCATCAGACCTACACGATCGCCGTTGGTAATACCATGTGCACGCAAATATTCAGCGATACCAGCGATATGCTGACCTAACTCGTGATAACTGACAGCATGATCTCTAGAAGTCATAGCATAGTTGTCACTACACTTATCAACCTGCTTCAGAATCATTCCCATTAGATCATGTCTTGGATAGTCAGTAACTTGACCACGCAGGAGGCCTAGCTGGATATTATCCGCATAATTAGGTGCGATATCTAACTCAACAATCTTACGCTCAGGATGAGCCACGATCTCTGATAGTACGACTTGCAGTAGTTGCACCATATTCTCAGCAGACTGTGCAGAGAATAGCTCGGAATTATACTTCAGTACGCCAACCAGCTCGCCCTGATATTCACCGCCCATTTCCAGCGTAAGATCCAGTTGACCTTCTTGCTGGCGAACTGGAAAACTTCCTAACGTCAGGTCTTGACCAACCAAGGTAGCTGGGGTCTGGATTGGCAAGAGTAGTTCTTTAAACTCATCCATGCCACCTAGACGTTCCCAGAACATTCCCACCTGAGCCAATGGGTTAATACTGCCATCACGCTTTGGCGATACGGCCTCAACCACTCTGGAAAAGGCAACTTTTTGATGCTTTAGGCTCTGTTTTAATTGTTCCTGCACCTGCTGTGTAAATTGACGTAAAGTCTGATCAGCGTCCATGTCTATGTTAAGAGCAATTGTATTAACAAACTGCCCCAGCGCATTGCGCAAAGAACGTTCAAGTCGACCCGCTACTGCTGTAGCAACAACGAGATTATTCTCATTCGATAGTTTGTGCAGCAGGATATAGAAGCCAGATAGTACGAGTCCGAACAACGTGATCTCATAATCTTTCGCCAAGTTCACAAGGCCAGATGATACTAACTCAGGCACACGGAAAGTCACCGAGCTGCCTTTATGTTGCTGCACAGCGGGACGCGGATAATCAAGCGGAATGCTATGCACATGTGGTGCATGCTGCAACGTATTTTTCCAGAAAATTAGGCTTTCATCAGCATCATCGGTCGCGGTGCTCTGCTGCTTATCCGCATACTGTGCGAACTCGATTCCGTTCACTGCATTCGACTCTGTAACCAGTCCAAAACGCTTACAGACATCACGAAGCAAGAGGCCAATCGACCAGAAATCCATTAGGGCATGATGAATCACGACCGCAATCACATAGTGATTCTGGCCGCGCTCATAACAATGAATACGCCACAACGGTGGCTGAGTCAGGTCAAATGGTTGCTTGGTATCCTGTTCGACCAATTGCGTCAAATCAGAAGCTTCAACATGGCAAGCATCAGAGAAAATAATATTAGGATAGATACGATCCCAGATCAGTTGCTCAATTCCCTGATCATTGGCAGGCATGCTTACACGTAGTAACGGATAATCATGCATCACCGCCTCCAGAATCTCCATCGGCTTATTGCCTAATGGTTGGTTGACCTTTACATCAAAAGCCACCACCATATTGTAGGCACTGCAAGTTGGCTCAAGACGCTGGATATACCAAATACCAAGCTGCTCTGCAGAAATCGCGTGACGCGACAGAATTTCTGGTTCTAGGCGTGCAATGTTATTCATGAAGCAACTCCCTGCTGCAACTCAGAAACGAGGTATTCAGCCAACTCATTGATTGTTGGGTAATCCCAGAGTAGTGTTGGTTCAAGTTCCAGTTTTGTAAGATCTTCTAAGTCCCCAGACACCGACAAAGCAACGATTGAATCAAGACCATAACTGGTAAATTTTTGCTCTGGATCAATCGTCTCAGGCTCTACACGCATTTCTTTAGCTACTAGCGTACGAATGATCGCGCTCCAGTAAGTTTTATCCTTATTCATGGGGTAATCTCCTCTTTAACTGGTTTGGCATCACGCGGTGCCAATGCAAAATCGATAACAGATAACATATGGTTGGTTGAAATTCGGTCCAGCAGATCTGCCAATGTGCTTTCACGTAGTGACGTCTTCGGAGGGGAGGTCTGCCCTTCAGCAGCACTTAAGAAAATGATCAGCCATGCACCATCCTGCAAAGCAGGTCTTAAGCCATGACGGTTAAAGATCCAGAAACCCAATACAGCAATGCGAGCAAACAGCTCTGCATAGTCACGGGCGAGACTAAAACGTAATGTTTCAAACTCTTTAGCTGCCTCTGAACTTGAGAAATAATCCTGAATTTTTTGATCTAGCGTGCGCTGCTCGATAAGAAGCAGATCTGCACGTTTGCGTAGCGTAGACAGTGTCTCAGCAGCCAGTCCCCCGGTAACGTCAGCATCGTTGAGCATCTCGATGATCGTTCCCAGTGACTCCATCACCAAGTCACCATCTCGGTTGAAGATCTCAAGCTCGCGAAAATCAATAGCGTCGGTCTCCACCTGCAAGTCATACAGCTGGCGATAGCGTGCTTTAGCTTCCCCTTGGTCGAGATGGTCGGCTTTTTTGCTACGTCCTTTATTGGCAGATTTGATTTGAAAACTTAGGCTGTCTAGACAGACGGTGCTACTGCCGTCAAACACACTAACAATCAGATGGTCTCTGAAGGCTTTCTGGTACATTCCATCTGCATATGCATTTCTTAAGAAAAAACGCGACCCAAGCACTGAGGAAGTGATCTTAGCCAGTGACTCTACATATTCAGGTACCAGTACTTTGATGATAGGTGACCATGTGCTGAACTGATTGATACAAACATGTAACCCACGCGCGCCAACGAGTGACAACACCTCAGCAGCCAACAGATAGGCATAGGCTGTAGCGAGTTGCTCACGCACGAGCGGAATGTTAATCACTTTTTTGTTATACAACTCGCGTTCGATAGCAAACTCGGTCGCGATGCGTAGCATCGTATCGCCTGCCCCCAGAGAAAAACTACTGCAATATGCACGCGTCACCTGTAGGGTCTTGAGTCCAAGCTCCAACCCCTGACCTTCTTCACCGATCAAGGCATCTTTATGAATTTCAGCATTGTTAAAGCCGATACCACTGATATCTAGCCCACGCATACCAACCGTTGGCAGGCGGTTCAGACTATAAGTTCCCTTAGAAGCCATATGACGCTTATCAAGCCAGAATGCACTCAGGCTACGTGGTCCACGATCATCCGATGTTTTGGCAATCAGACTTAAAGAGTCCCCTAGAGTCGCGCGATTGATCGACCACTTTTCGCCATTTAGAACGTACTTGTTCTCGGTAGATTGTGCAGTCACTTCACTAGATAAAAGATCGGCACCATGCGCCTTTTCGCTATAAGCTAGTGCTGGCGCAGCACCACTCAAAATCCGACTAGCGATGTTTTGGCATTGATTAGGATTACCGCCGATCCATACAATCACCGACCAAGCATTGGTGCTATAGGTCGAATTGATGGTGAGATCACGTCGTGCCAGCACGCGATGTAGATATAGCAACTCTTCACCAATTTCCATGCGACCTCCGAGCTCTGAAGGTACATAAAAACGGTTCATGCCCACAGCATTCAGAAAATCAACAGCACGCTGAGGGTACTGCTCCTTCTCATCACGCTCGATAGCCGCAGACCAAGAAAAATCATTATTGGTATCATGTACGGAGCCTAAAATTTGCTCCAGACGAGCAGCAGATTGAAACTGCCGCAAATTGGACGTAAGTGACATCAGTTTTTGCTCAAATGATTAAAGGGTAAGGATTAAAACAAAGCACTTTTCAAACGATTAAAAATGAGCGCGCGCACTTCTCGTTCCTTGATCATTGAGTTGAGTAGATTGGAGCTATAACGAATCAGTTGCCCCCGCTGCTCACGATCACGGATGACTTCTAAGCCGTTCTTGACATAGTTTCGGGCCATCACCGTTCTACGGTTTGGATGGGTTAAACAAATCAGTTGACCGCGCTCGATCTGCTCTTTAATTTTTCTTCTTCTGATTTTTCCGCTAGTGGTCTTATTGATCCGACCTTGATGCAGCAAATAAACACCTTCTACAGGCAAGCCGATATCAGCCGCCACTTGCTCTTTAACCTGAGTTCTGATGGCGTCAAAATTAAGAGTCTTGTCTATCGATTTCTTTTTGATCTCAAGCACAACCGTAACGCCGTCGGAATTACCGAAATTCACTGCTGCGACACAGCCTTTACGGACAGCAGGATGTGCCGTTTCAACAGAACACTCGATATCTTGTGGGTAATAGTTTTTGCCACGGATGATGATTACATCCTTAAGGCGACCAGTCACATACAGGTCTCCATTTTTAACAAAGCCCATATCACCCGTTCTCAAGTAATGCACTTGACTAGGCTTGCCTGCTTTGCCAAGGATGGTTGCAGCAAAGATTTCCTGATTGACCTCGGGTTTTTGCCAGTAACCCGCAGTGACACTCTCACCTGCTAACCAGATTTCACCGACTTCATCAGCCCCTACCTCTTTGTGGGTATTCGGATTGACAATACGGCAATCAATATGTACGGAGATCTTGCCACAGCTCACCACTTGCACGGCTGTCTGGTCTTGACTGGTCTGCACCAAATTGGCATTCAACTTTTCACGATCGATTGAAATAGCATTGAGAGGACCAGTCACACCACTGACTAAGAGCGTAACTTCTGCCAAGCCATAGCACGGTAAGAAAGTATCCAGTCTCAATTTCGACTGAGTATTGAACTTCTCCATGAAACGCTGCATGACATTAGCCTTGATTGGCTCGGCACCGTTAAACATCACACGCACACGGCTCAGATCAAGCGATGCAGCCTCATCATCCGAGATGCGATGCAGACACAGCTCATAGGCAAAGTTTGGCCCACCACTAATCGTGACACCTTTTTCACTAATGAATTTCAGCCACTTAAGAGGTTTACGGATAAAATCCAGCGGTGACATCACATAGCAGGTCAGGCCCACATACACAGTCTGTAAAACTGAGCCGATCAATCCCATGTCATGATAGACAGGTAGCCATGTAAGACCGATATCATCGGGTTGTGTACCAAAAGCTTCAGCAATCATGACTTCGTTTGCCATGATATTTTTATGTGTGACGATCACACCTTTAGGCCAACCTGTTGACCCAGAAGTGTATTGAAGGAAGCAGATATCTTCTTCAGCAATGTGAGGAAAATCCTTTTCCACCAAGTCACGCTGTAATTCGGCATCAACGGCATGCAATATTAAATTTTCATTTTGAGCTTTTAATGTGATAAGACCTGATAGCTCAAGAATCTTTTTAGTTGTGAGTACCATCTTTGGCTCACAGTCATTCATAATATTCAAAATATTAGAAAAACCGTTGCGGTTAAAAGGCAAGCTGACTGGTACTGCGATAATTTTAGCTTTCAGACAGGCGAAGAACGATACAATAAAATCCAGCCCAGGCTCGAACAGCAACACGGCGCGATCGCCACTGTCTACAAGATTCATTAATATTTGAGCTTGACATTGAACCCGCACATTCAAATCTTCATACGTCAGAGACTGAATACCACCAGATTGGCGTCCTAAATACTCGAAAGCAACCTTAGCTCCATTTAAATTTGCGTGGGATTCCAATGTTGCAATGATATTATCCGTATCCATTACAGCCATAACTTACTCCGATTAATTATAATTCACCCTTAAAACTCGCTAATTCAGAAATTACGTTTCTAGCTGGGGCTTTTAATAAAAATGAATATACTTTTTTGTTTAAAATATAAATTCACATTATATTTTATGTGCGAGTGTCTTTTATTACACCTGTAAGGGTTTACAGGTTGACTTGTATTTATTGAAAATTAAGACCCTAGATTTCTCTCATAAATTATTTTTATTCAGTTTAATATCCTGAGCTCTGGTAATTAAATTAAATCTCCCCCCATCTTTTGCTTCTATTTCGATAATATTTAACGAGACTTCTAAAGTTTTTTGCATACTAACTATAGGCACTGTTCGTATTCTTATTTTGTTAATCTCTTGATGGTAGATCACGTATTCAGCATCTAATTTACTGTGTGTTTTCTTTTCTTAATGGCCATAGAAGATTCAGGTAAAATCTCCTAACAGCCTTTATTTATAAGGATAAAGTACCTAAATAAATCTGCTTCAATTGGCATTTGAATAGTTTAAAATTATGTACAACACCGTGACTAATATATAACCCTA
>NZ_JRVL01000378.1:0-1158 GCF_054823985.1 Acinetobacter sp. GN11
ATTAATTAAAACATCAAGAATTCTTGGGAAAATTATAATTATATTTTTAGATGGTTATAATGAATGTCCTATCAGCCTCCAGCCTCAGTTAACAAGAAGCCTAAAAGCATTCTCATTGCGCTACAATGCAAAAATTATTATTAGCAGTCAAAACAATCTTGCTTATCATGACTTATTAAAAATAGATGAAATTTATGTAAAATCTCCTACACAAGAATTTAAAATTATTTTATCTAAAACTAGTAAAAACACCGATCATTCAACCCATATTTTAAATCTACTAGAAACTGCTAACTCAGGGCTTGAGGCCTCTCTTATTGGAGAAATAGGTAATTCTTTACCATTAAATGCTAGTAAATTTATAATTTTTGAAACTTATGCTAGAAAAAAGCTAAATAATTTTTATCAAAATGGAATTGAAATTCTAAGTTCATTAGCAAATTATTTAGTACAAAGGGCTCGTTTTACTATTTCAATACGGGAATTTGATAGATTATGCAAGACGAATAATATAGATATTGATACCCGAAAAATAGTACTTGAATCCAATTTAATAAAAGAACGTGGAGATATTGTTAGTTTTTCACATGAGCTTTTTTTTATTACATTTACTGCTGAATCAGTAATAAGAGAGAATTATAATAATATTGAAAAAACAATTTCATTATTAAACTCTCCCAGATTTAACTCTGCAAAGATATTTATAATTGGTGCAATTGAAGATGATTTCATGCTAAAGGAAGTTCTTAATTATTGTACTGATCCTCAAATAATTACAGCTTGTGCTGACGGAGAATGTGGAACTATAGCCCAGAAGATTATTAACGAGAAGATCCAATCTCATCTCTTAAATATGTGTACTGAGGCAAAAAATATTCGTTTTAAAATAGATGAAACAGGTTGGTTAAATATTTCTATTGATAAAGATTCTTGCAACCCTCAACTTAAAGATTTTGGATCTTATTTGGAGGTTATTACAAAAGAGATATTATCTGGAAATTACTTTAACGAAATATTAACAGCTTTCGAAAACATGGATCATACGATTCAGTTTTTCTTAGAGAAAAATCTTTCTGAAACAAAATCCAAAAAAAAATCTTTATCCGATGGAGTTTTTGCAAATGCATACCTACATCAAAAAGAAATTTCTTTAACAAA
>NZ_JRVL01000379.1:0-357 GCF_054823985.1 Acinetobacter sp. GN11
GGACGGGAGAGGGACACCTTCGGGTGTGCTAGTTTGAGTTATTACTAGTCTGCGAACCCTCTTCCGTTCTGCCACCATAATTTAAAATGTCTGGCAGAACTCCCCATAGAAGGAGTTGGCTTTGCACATTCATTATTTCTTGGCAGTCCTTGCCAAAAGCTATAACGACACAGCTTAAAAATTTAAAGCAGCTTGAGCACCAAAAGGTTTTCAGGCTTTAAGTCATTACGGCTCAAAAACTTGCATCAACAATAAAACTTGAGATGTGCCAAGCACAGTCTTATGGCTTTGCTATGCCTTTTTTTCTCCCAGAAAAGTATCTCTTTTAACAACAAGAATTTATAACGGTAAAACTAT
>NZ_JRVL01000379.1:457-812 GCF_054823985.1 Acinetobacter sp. GN11
ATAACTCCCGCATCAGAGCCATTCCTTCTGAGGAATAGCCTTGTGTGGTGAACTACTCGTTCCCTCCCGTAGCGGTAGGACGGGAGTGGGACACCTTCGGGTGTGCTGGATGTCGAACCCAGTCCGTCAACCTGCTTCCGTTCTGCCACCATAATTTATAATGTTTCGGCAGAACTCCCAAAAGAAGGAGTTGGCCCATGCACATTTATAAATTACTGGCAGTCACTGTCAAAATCTATCTCGACACAACTTAAACTTTTAAAGCAGTTTGATCGCCATTAGGCTTTTCAGGCTTTAATTCGTCACGACCAAAAAACTTAATCATCAATAAAACTTGAGATGTGCCAAGCACAGT
>NZ_JRVL01000379.1:912-6505 GCF_054823985.1 Acinetobacter sp. GN11
TACAGCTAGTGGATTATCGAGTCTATATCCTACGCCACGCACATTAATCAACATTTGAAGTATTCCTTGTTCCTCCAATTTCTTTCTAAGCTTACTCACATGGCTATCTACAGTTCGTTCTAGAGCATCACTATCGTTCATGCAATGATTCATAAGTTCACCACGGGTAAATACCTTGTGGGGCTGGTCAATCATGAGTGAAATAATTTTATATTCAGTGAGCGTTAAATTAAGCAATATTTTCTTATTGTGAGAGTGTAGATAGACGCTATGAGTATCCGTATCAATTTCAATATCCTTGTAGATCTTATTTTTGTTAAATGTCTTGTGTGTTAACTGGGTACGCCTTAAAACAGCCTGAACTCTAGCAATCACTTCATTAGGGTTAAATGGTTTAACAACAAAGTCATCTGCACCAATTCGTAATGCCATAACCTTATCAATATCTTGATCAAGCGCCGTTAGCATAATTACAGGAGTTTGAGCTTTTTGGCGGATTTTATTTAACACTTCCCAGCCGTTCAGCTCGGGTAATTTAATATCAAGTAAGATTAAATCAATGGAGTGACTAGCGTGCAACTCAATCGCTTGCTTTCCATTCATAGCACGAATAACAACCATTCCTTCACGTTTTAAATAATTTTCAATAATGTCGCCAATATCGTAGTCATCTTCTACAACGAGGATAACTTTATCTTGGCAATTAAAAGAAAAAGAATGATCAAACATAGAAAACGGGCTATATGAGGTGCTTCAACTCATCATACGCTAAATTATCGGTATTTCTCCACACTTACTCCACACTTTAGTGATGATCGCTACACACTCATCAAAAATAATGTCAGCATCAAAAACTCACTAAGTTTGGACAGTATGCAAAAGCATCTTTTACTTCCTTTATTTTTATCTATTGGGCTGGTATTACAGGGGTGTGGTTCAAAAGAAACGGCTCAAGCTGAGCCATCTCCCGCTAAAGTCAGTGTATTAAGCATTCAATCGCAATCAGTTAATTTTAGTGAAAATCTTCCTGCACGTGTGCATGCATTCCGTACGGCTGAAATACGTCCGCAAGTTGGAGGAATTATTGAAAGAGTTTTATTTAAACAAGGTAGTGAAGTTAGAGCAGGGCAAGCTTTATATAAAATTAACTCAGAAACTTTTGAGGCAGATGTAAATAGCAATAGAGCTTCACTTAATAAAGCTGAGGCAGAGGTTGCGAGACTTAAAGTTCAGTTAGAACGTTATGAGCAACTCTTACCAAGTAATGCAATTAGTAAGCAAGAAGTGAGTAATGCTCAAGCTCAATATCGTCAGGCTCTCGCTGATGTTGCTCAAATGAAAGCATTGCTGGCTAGACAAAATTTGAATCTACAATATGCAACTGTTCGAGCGCCAATTTCAGGTCGTATTGGACAGTCTTTTGTCACTGAAGGTGCATTGGTTGGTCAAGGCGATACGAATACCATGGCCACAATCCAACAGATTGATAAAGTCTACGTCGATGTAAAGCAATCAATCAGTGAATATGAACGCTTACAAGCAGCTTTAAAAAGCGGTGAGTTGTCTGCAAACAGTGAAAAAACTGTGCGTATTTCTAATAGCCAAGGCCAGCAATATAACGTCACAGCAAAAATGCTGTTTGAAGATATTAATGTTGATCCTGAAACAGGTGATGTGACCTTCCGTATTGAAGTGAATAATACCGAGAGAAAATTACTCCCTGGTATGTATGTACGAGTCAATATAGACCGAGCTTCTATTCCACAAGCCTTATTAGTTCCAGCTCAAGCGATTCAACGCAATATCAATGGTGAGCCTCAGGTCTATATCATCAATGCCAAAGGGGCAGCTGATGTTCGTCCTATTGAAATCGGACAGCAATATGAACAGTACTATATCGCCAATAAAGGCTTAAAAGTCGGTGACAAAGTCGTTGTTGAGGGTGTTGAACGTATAAAGCCAAATCAAAAATTAGCAATGACTCCGTGGAAAAAGTCTGCATCAGAAAATAGTGCTCCAAATGTAGAAACAAAACCGTCTACAACTCAAGGAGCTCAATGATGATGTCTCAATTCTTTATTCGACGTCCTGTTTTTGCATGGGTGATCGCAATTTTCATTATATTGTTTGGATTGCTTAGTATTCCAAAATTGCCGATTGCTCGTTTCCCTAGTGTAGCGCCTCCTCAAGTGAACATTAGTGCGACTTATCCGGGAGCAACTGCTAAAACAATTAACGATAGTGTTGTTACCTTAATTGAGCGTGAGTTATCGGGTGTAAAAAATCTACTGTATTACAGTGCGACAACGGATACTTCGGGCACAGCAGAAATTTCTGCCACCTTTAAACCGGGTACAGATGTCGAAATGGCTCAGGTTGATGTCCAGAATAAAATCAAGAGTATTGAATCACGGTTACCACAGGTTGTACGTCAGCAAGGTTTACAGGTTGAAGCATCATCTTCGGGTTTCTTGATGTTGGTGAGTATTAACTCTCCTAATGGCCAATATTCAGAAGTAGATTTAAGTGATTATCTGGTTCGAAATGTCGTAGAAGAGTTAAAGCGTGTTGAAGGCGTAGGTAAGGTTCAATCTTTTGGTGCAGAGAAAGCCCTACGAATTTGGGTCGATCCAAATAAATTGGTTTCCTATGGTTTATCAATTAGTGACGTAAACAATGCCATTCGTGAAAATAATATTGAAATTGCACCGGGGCGCCTAGGCGATTTACCTGCAAATAAAGGTCAACTTGTTACGGTTACCTTGTCAGCCCAAGGACAGCTATCAAGCGTAGAGCAATTTAATGATATCAGTTTGAAAAGTAAAACGAACGGAAGTGTAATTCGTCTGTCTGATGTCGCAAATGTTGAAATGGGATCACAAGCCTACAACTTTGCTATTTTAGAAAATGGTAAACCCGCTACGGCTGCCGCAATCCAGTTAAGTCCTGGTGCCAATGCAGTAAAAACAGCAGAAGGCGTTAAAGCAAAAATTGAAGAATTAAAGTTAAATTTACCAGAGGGTATGCAGTTTAGTATTCCTTACGACACCGCGCCGTTTGTCAAAATTTCAATTGAAAAGGTAATTCATACATTACTTGAAGCGATGGTTCTGGTTTTCATTGTGATGTATTTATTTTTACACAATGTACGCTATACGCTTATTCCTGCAATTGTTGCGCCTATTGCTTTGCTCGGTACTTTTACCGTGATGCTGCTGGCCGGCTTTTCGATTAACGTGCTTACCATGTTCGGTATGGTGCTTGCCATCGGGATTATTGTCGACGATGCGATTGTCGTGGTTGAAAACGTCGAAAGGATTATGGCGACCGAAGGATTAGATCCTAAAGAAGCGACCTCTAAGGCAATGAAAGAGATTACCAGTCCTATTATTGGTATTACCTTAGTATTGTCTGCTGTGTTTTTACCAATGGCGTTTGCGAGTGGTTCAGTCGGGATCATTTATAAACAATTTACGCTGACTATGTCCGTGTCTATTTTATTCTCGGCTTTATTGGCACTCATTTTAACACCTGCACTATGTGCAACCATTTTAAAACCAATTGATGGGCATCATCAGAAGAAAGGCTTCTTTGCATGGTTTGACCGTAGCTTCGATAAAGTGACGAAAAAGTATGAATTGATGCTACTTAAAATCATCAAACATACTGTTCCAGTCATGATGATCTTTGTGGTGATTACAGGTATTACCTTTGCAGGAATGAGATATTGGCCAACAGCATTTATGCCAGAGGAAGATCAAGGCTGGTTTATGACGTCTTTCCAATTACCATCAGATGCAACGGCAGAACGTACTCGAAATGTAGTGAATGAATTTGAAAATTCGCTTAAAAACAAACCCGATGTCAAAAGTAATACGACGATTATGGGATGGGGTTTTAGCGGTGCAGGACAAAACGTAGGTGTTGCTTTCACGACCTTAAAAGATTTCAAAGAGCGAACTTCTTCAGCAACTGAAATGACAAATGCAGTCAATGCATCAATGGCGAACAGTGCGGAAGGTGAAACCATGGCGGTACTTCCACCTGCTATTGATGAATTGGGCACATTCTCAGGCTTTAGCTTACGTTTACAAGATCGTGCTAACTTAGGTATGCCTGCTTTATTGGCTGCCCAAGACCAACTTATGCAGATGGCTGCCAAGAACAAAAAGTTCTATATGGTGTGGAATGAGGGTTTACCGCAAGGCGACAATATTTCTTTAAAAATTGACCGTGAAAAGCTTAATACCCTTGGTGTTAAATTCTCAGACGTTTCAGACATCATTTCAACTTCAATGGGTTCAATGTATATCAATGACTTCCCTAATCAGGGACGTATGCAACAAGTGATTGTACAAGTTGAAGCTAAATCACGTATGCAACTCAAAGATATCTTGAACTTAAAAGTGATGGGTTCAAGTGGTCAATTGGTTTCTTTGTCTGAAGTGGTAACACCTCAATGGAACAAAGCACCACAACAATATAATCGTTACAACGGACGGCCATCTTTAAGTATTGCCGGTATTCCTAACTTCGATACATCTTCGGGTGTGGCAATGCGTGAAATGGAACAGTTAATTGCTAAGTTGCCTAAAGGCATTGGCTATGAATGGACAGGTATTTCTTTACAAGAAAAGCAGTCTGAATCTCAAATGGCCTTTTTACTTGGTTTATCAATGTTAGTGGTGTTTCTTGTATTGGCTGCACTCTATGAAAGCTGGGCGATTCCACTTTCTGTGATGTTGGTTGTTCCACTTGGTATTTTCGGTGCAATCATTGCCATTATGTCGCGAGGTCTGATGAATGACGTGTTCTTCAAAATTGGACTCATTACGATTATTGGTCTATCCGCAAAGAATGCCATCTTGATTGTTGAGTTTGCAAAGATGCTCAAAGAGGAAGGAATGAGTTTGATTGAAGCCACAGTTGCAGCAGCCAAACTTCGTTTACGACCAATCTTAATGACTTCTCTTGCTTTTACATGTGGTGTAATTCCTCTTGTGATTGCAACAGGTGCAAGTTCTGAGACTCAACATGCTTTAGGTACTGGTGTATTTGGAGGCATGATTTCAGCAACGATTCTGGCTATTTTCTTTGTTCCCGTGTTCTTTATCTTCATTTTGGGCGCCGTGGAAAAGTTATCTTCTAAGAAAAAAATCTCATCTTAAGTTAAATGCATCAGGGGAAATACTCAATTTCCTCTGATGCTTCATTGAAATTTATGAAGTTTTAGGAGGGGGATTATCTAAAGAATCATAATATTTGTAATTCATATTTCTAGTTGAAGCTTGTTCTAATCTCTTAAATCAGCGCAAAATGAAAAAGAGAATCTTCAACTAGAAAACTTAAAAAAACCAATGATTATTCAAATTTACTTAAGGCTTTCCTTAATTATGTAATTAAATGAAAAACAATAATTAATTAAATAATTTCTAGCCAATTTCACATTGACACCTTAATTTTTGAAGATTAACATTTGCGGGCTGGCCTAAATTGCCAGTCGGTTTTGACGGACCGATGATCGACCACATCAGATTATTCCTTTCTGAGGGATAGTTTTATGTGTGCACACCTCGTTCCCTCCCGTAGCGGT
>NZ_JRVL01000062.1:0-1269 GCF_054823985.1 Acinetobacter sp. GN11
TATCGGGTCAGCAACTGGATACAGTGCTGACCTCATTTCTTCTTTTGTATATTCTTTGGAAAAGACAGACTTTGATGGCATTTTGACTTTAATTATCTATAAAGAGCAAATGCCAGAGTTTGTTAATGCATTTTCAGATATTAAAAATTTTAAAATTGAATTTAAAGTTTCAACGATTGGGAAATTTAAATCAAAGTCAAAATACTCAGGTATTTATAAGGTTAAGTTTATAAAGAATATTCTTAAGAAAATTATTGGATTAACTGTAAATGAAGCAGTTCCTGATTCAAAAATAAAAGCCCTTAAAATCACAGGCTATCCGCATGTGAGTCGCTTTTTTGAATATAAAGAAGTTGTAGAAAGTCATCCTGATGCTTCACATGTGCTGCTCAGCGATGTGCGAGATGTTTTTTTTCAGGGTAATCCTTTTAAGGACCTTGGCAGAGGGCTCTTTGTTGGTATGGAAAATCCAGATTATACGATAGGCACTGAGCAATATAATCAAAAATGGATTATCGATGCATATGGAGATGGTTTTTATAATAGTGCGAAAGATGAGCAGGTTTCGTGCTCAGGCGTCACAATTGGAGATATGAACTCGATTAAAGTCTATATCAATAAAATGATTGAAGAGTTCTGCAAACAGCCATATCAAAAAATGTCTGAAAGAATTTATGATCAGGCAATGCATAATAAATTATTAATTACCAATGATTTAGCTGATGTAACTCGCTGTCAGCCATTTGAGTCTATTATTGTAACTCTTGGATTATATCCAATAGATCGAATTACGATTAATGATCAAGGTCTTATTATCAATCGTAACCAAAAGATCATTCCTATTGTCCATCAGCATGATAGACATCCGGAATTGATACAGTTATGCGATAACTATATTGGGAAATAAATTTTAGGATTATTTAAATTTTATGAGGGGAAGCGGATATTAATTTTTATCCGCATTTCCTTTTAAAACCATATAAATCAGCGCAACAAAAATAAGCAATGCACCTGCTAAGCTACTTACGCAGAAATAAAGAATACGTTGATTTGTAGTGATGTTAAATAATTCATTTGCAAGGATATAGCGCATGAAAAACCACTGCGCAAGAGAGAATACAATTACGATTAAAGCATGTCGACGTACATCAGGGCGCATTGCCATAATGAATCACCAAGGGAGAAAAAGTGGGGATATTATGCCATTTGCCCACTCTCATCTCAATAGAGTCTAAATTGAGTCAATTATGTAGAAAAATTAAAATTATG
>NZ_JRVL01000380.1:0-495 GCF_054823985.1 Acinetobacter sp. GN11
ATAAGATCTAAAAAATTGTTTAAGGACTGAAATGAATTGGAAATTATTAATCTGCTCTATTCTTTTGACAGGAGTCTTTTTCTTAACTTTAATGTTTTATCTAGGTTTTGATTTAGATACGTTCAAAAAAGTCGCTCTAATACAAAGTTTATTAGTTGCTGCGGCTATGATATTTGACTCTATGGAACGAAAGAATAATCCTATTTTTCCGGGATGTATCGTGTATCCCTTAATTGGGATTGTATTTGTTTTAGGATTTACACCTATTTTAGACTTTTTTGCTGAAAGACCTAAAGGATTTCATAGTTGGGATATTCGGAATATGTTTGAGATCAACTCTAGCCGTGCAGACTATCAATTTAGGAAACTGGCTTGGTATGGCAAAGCTTATATACAGTTAGGCTTTGCTATGATAGGTGGATTTTTAGGCTTATTTTTTCATTTAATTTTTAGAAATAGTTGAGTTAGTGTTATCTTCTTCTGTTAGGTGAAAAG
>NZ_JRVL01000381.1:0-386 GCF_054823985.1 Acinetobacter sp. GN11
ACCATATATTTCCACAGTTGTGAGCTTCTTTATATAAATTATTTATTGCTTCAAAGAGCTCCATAGAAGCTCTTAATGGGGGACCTTTCGAATTATCATAAGGTGTCTTCTCTTTGCCAATCCAACATTCGGCAGTAGATTTATTCCTTATCCCAATATCTTGATCGTCTAATCTCTCCGTGTAATAAAGTACTTGCTCCCAGTTTCTGGGCGCAACGTAAGAAATTTCTTGGACAATTATATTTAAAAGCTCTGATTGATATAATAAATTCAGAATTTATCCCCCAGCTTTATTTTCATATAAAGTTATTAACCAATGGCCATCTTTTTGGTATTCGACTTCAAAACACTATCAGCCTACCATCAAAGCTATATATTAATTTCAT
>NZ_JRVL01000063.1:0-7548 GCF_054823985.1 Acinetobacter sp. GN11
AAATAAGTATTTAATACTTGGATAATAATTTAAATATAACGGAGATAAAACGTGTTTTTTTCACAGGAAAGTCTGAAAAAATTAGAAAGTGCGGTTGATCAAGCTATGCATAGCGAGTTTAAAAAAGATGAAATTATGCATAAATTTCATAATGAAGACTGGTTCGATGAAAATTATTATAAACGTCATATTTTAGAGTGTGTTATTCGCATTCATATGAATAATGAGTTAGATGCAAATGCTGTACGCGTTGCAGCAATCAATAATATCTCTGCTGCAAAACAGCTTTCATATTATTTATATGATGAATTTGGACACGATGAAATGTTTGGTCAAGACTTGACTAAATATGGATATTCTTCAGATCAGATTATTTCAAAAAATGCATTTCCTGAAACATGGAAACTGATGGGGTATTTAAACTTTTGTGTAGAGAAATTTGGTGCATTGCCAGCAGTCGTTTGGGACTGGTTCCTCGAATATTATGGCGACAAATTTAATAATTTTATTACGCAAAAAGCGGGTGTCCATATGGGGAATCAGGCTGTATCGGGTGCAGCTTCGCATGTTGCATTTGATGAAGCTGAAGACCATAGCGGCATGATGACAGATATGCTTTCTTCTGTAATTAAAACACAAGAAGACTTTGATCTTGCAATCAAGCATATCAATAGCTTTGTTCCGATGGTAGGAGAGTATTTTCAGGCTGTGCGTGCTGAAACCCTTTCATAGCAATGGAATTAGAATATGCCAATGGTGAATGTTCGCATTAAAGAGCATATTTTCATTGCTGATTCTGAGCAGCCTCTTATCAATGCAGTGCCTGATAGCACAGTGATGAAAGGCTGTTTAAAAGGTGTGTGCCGAGTTTGTCGATGTAAACTAAAAGGTGGAGTCGTATATGAATCGGGAAACCAAGTTGCCATAGATAAAGAGTTCTTGCCTTGTATTAGCTATGCTCAGAGCGATGTCGAAATCGCACCATTGGTTAATAATTTTAGTGTGGCTCAACTCATCAGTAGAAATTTTCTTTCTGAAAATATTGTTGAGCTCACATTTAAAATTAAAAGGACCTTCTTTAGTTCTAAAGCAATTGTAAATATCAAACACCCATCAGAATCTTTAATTCGAAGTTACTCTGTGGTTTCACTGGGTGTGAAAAATTATGATTTTTTTGTTTTGCACATAAAATTAAGACCAAATGGAATATTTTCTAACTTATTTCAAAAGCTAGCGATTGGTGACCAATTAGAATACAACCTGAATAATCATATAGAGCCTGAATACGAGAAGGCCATATCTACGCTTAATATTGTAAGCGGTGGAAGTGGTATGGGTGCTGCACTTACTCGGGGATTGGATCTCATCCGAAAAAATCCTATTTCTAAAGTGAATATCTATGCGATTAATCGGTCAGTTTTAAGTCATTACCATCAACATTGCGTCAATGTTTTTCGAGAGCAAGTTGAAGCTGAGGTCAATATTATAAATATCCCGTTTTGTACGTGGACGAATAATGGATTTGATTTTTCAAATTATTTGGACTCTCACGAGTTAACAGTGGGTGTCGGTTCTACCCCAATAATTAATAAAATTTTAAATCAGCCTCTGTGTGAGTTGGAAAGTTTTGGTCCCTAACGGAGACTGTAACAATGACTGTAGTAGTTATAGAACCTATTTCTTCGGGCATCACTTATTTAAATGCCGCTCAAGAATTAGGTATAGATTTATATGTTTTTTCTACTGACGAAGGAGAGTGCAGCATTGATGGAACAATGCGACAAAAAGCAAAAGAGATAATAAAAATAGATACCAGTGATTTTCATAGCCAACTCTCTAAAATTAATGAGTTAAAGACCGTAAGAGCGATATTACCGGGGGTTGAATATGCTGTACCTATGGCAGCACAGCTAGGCAATTCATTTGCCAAAAACTCTCTTGAATATACGACAGCGCAAACGGTTCGAAATAAATTCAAATTTCGTGACAAGCTAACCAAGTCAGGTTTAAGCGATATTAAATATGCCTTAATTTCACAGGGTAAAGAGATCTGCTTACCTCAAGGGTTTAAGTTTCCAGCTGTAGTGAAGCCAGTTGATATGGCGGGCAGTATGTCTGTTAAAAAAGTCTCTGATCTTGATGAATTATTAAGAACAGTTGATGCGATCTGGAAATCTAAACCGAATGATATTGGTTTCTATGCAAGTGGTGATTTAATTGTTGAAGAATATATCGTTGGGAAGGAATACAGTGTCGAAGGAATTGTTCATACAGATGGAAAAATAACCTTCGCTTCACTGACAGAGAAGCTATTAGGTCCTGAACCTTACTTTGTCGAAATTGGGCATATTGTTGGAAATAAGTATGACGGTCAATTTTCTGAACACGTTTTTGATTATGCCGCAAAAGTCATTCAAACCTTAGAATTAAACATCGGACCTTTTCACCTAGAGCTGAGAGTTACACCTCAAGGAAAAGCAGTAGCAATTGAGTTAGCAGCACGTTTACCGGGCGACAATATTGTTGAGTTAATTAAACTGGCGACTAATTTTGACCTCGCACAAGCTGTACTGAGCGAATACCTTGACCTGCCATATTCACCTTCAATAGAGAAAAATATGGTCTCTGCAATTGCCTTTATTCCGCAAGGAAACCACCGTCTTTTTAAAGGTTTTAGTGGGCTAGAGCAACTGTTAGAAGCGCCTGAATGTGTACACCATCACTTCTACTACGAAGCAGACGATGAACTCGCTTGTAACCATGATTGGACCTCACGATTAGGCTACATCATCCTTCGTTCTGAAAGTGAAGATAAGATCCGTAGTTTAGTCACACATATACATGAGCAGGTGAAAGTCATATGAAACATGTATTAATCATCAATAGATATGACGATGAACTGTCTGATTATAATAAATATATAGATCACGATGCCGTGCATGTCTCTTATATTTCCTTAACAGAAACGATGCGTTATATCACCTCTTCAAACTGTTACTACATAGCGGGTTTAGAACAATTAAATGAAGAGGATGTATTAAAAGAAGCCGTAAAAATCTATGAAAAAAAGCCAATAGATTATGTTATTGCCATCTCGGAATATGACCTCGATGCTGCCGCTCGCATTCGAACTGAATTGAATATTGTGGGTGCAACAGTTGAAGACAATTTGTTGTGCCGTAACAAGAAAAAAATGAAAGATGCTTTAGCTCATTCTACTGTCCGTTACCCTAAATATGCAGAAGTGTCTTCACACCAAGATATTGAAAAGTTTCTGCAAGAAAGTGGCTCAGCGATTATTTTGAAACCTCAAGTGGGCGCTGCTTCTGAAGGCGTAATAAAAATCAGTGAATTGCAAGATATCCCGCATTTGTCTTCCTATGAGGGCTATGAAGTAGAGGAATTTATTGAGGGAGATATCTATCACGTCGATGCGATTATTTCTGACAATAAGATGCCTTACTTTAAGGTCTCAAAATATATTAATACCTGTTTAGACTTCAGAAACGGTGCGCCATTAGGATCGGTAACGATTGATAATTCTGAGTTTATTCAAAAAGTAGAAAGATTTACTTTAGACGTATGTAAATTCTTAAAATTAAAAGATCAGGCGATTCATCTCGAATTTATTGAGTCTAAAGGTGAGCTGGTCTTTTTAGAGGTTGGCGGGCGAGTCGGTGGCGGGGAAATTCCGTTCATTACATTACGTAATGAGTCAGTCGACTTATATGAAATGTGGATTAAGGCGGCCATGAATATTCCGCTAGAGCCAGTAAATACGAAAATCACTGGTTTTCTGATGATGCCGAATCCCTATAGTTCTGGTTTTTTATTTAATGGCATTAAAGAATTAGAGAATGAAACGATTACCTATCAGTTAATTCAAGAAAGCGGCGACCATAACAATTTTAGTTATGAAAATATTCCTGCAAAAATTCATTTTATGGGAGAGAGTCAAATACAGGTGGAAGATGCGATTAAAAATAGTATGAAGATTTTACAAAGCGCAATTTGTCAAAATCATCATTCTAGTTTGAGTCTAAGTGAGTCTTCTTAGTTGAGATTTGGCTAAACTCTAAAAATCAAAAGGCTTGGACTTAAACGTTCAGGCCTTTTTATATGGCCTGATAAAAGAGCCTAAGCTAACTAGCATTGTAATGGACTTTTGTTGCAGAGAATTGTGATTTGTCGAACTAGCTCATATTATATAATTAGTTAATTATTAAAGAATTTTAAAAATGATTAAATCTATTATTTCAGGGTGCGCGGTTCTGACACTTTCGGCTTTGTCGGTTACTCATGCAGAATTTTCTTTTGCACAAGAGCTACAACAAAGCTGTAATAAAGTGAAGCAATACGCGAGCTTAGGTAAGAAAAATTACGACCAAAAACAATATAAAAAAGCCCTAGAAAATTTCCAGAATCAAGCTTCTTGGACTGCGTTTTGTAAAGCCAATGCAGATGAAACCACCGTTAAATTTACTGACCGAGATATTGAAGTTGCTAACAATAACGTGGGTTTAGCCTATGCCAAACTGGGTCAGCCACTTTGGGCAAGATCGTGGTTTATGCTCGATGACAAATCAAAATCTAGCCAGTTTAATCTTAAGCAATTACCTACACCTAAAGCCTCAAATGATTTGTCAGGTGAATATGTGCGTTACTCAGGTTTTGGTGAGTGGGACCACATCACGGTAAGCCGTGAGAAGGGGCAATATGCAATCAGCTATGCTGGCTTATATATGGGCCTTAGAAGCTTAATTTACGGCCCGAACATGGGTGAGTTTGGCACCACAATGCCGAGCAATAAAAAGCAAATCGTCTATAAAGATCAAGACTGCCGCATTCAGCTCGATTTTAAAACCAATGCGAAATTAGGAAATTATATTCAGGTCAAACAAAACGAGGGTAACTCGGGTTGTGGCTTTGGACACAACGTGTATGCAGACGGAACTTATTTAAAAGTTGAGTCTGGAAAATAACACTAAAAATATAGGGAATTAAATAATGAATATATTTGCAAGGTTGCTATTACTTTCTACGATTGCGATTTCTTCTCAAATTTATGCAGAGCCAACGAGCGTATGCAAAGAGGTGAAATTTCAGCAAGCCGATCAGGCTTGGAGTGGACACTATTATTTAAATGGTGTGATGGAAGTTGGTTCAGAACTTTTACTTCAGCCAGACGGTAAGTTTAAATGGATGTTAGCTTATGGCGCTTTAGACCAATATGCCGAAGGGACATGGTGGAAAAATGGCAACTGTATTGGTTTAAAACCAGACTCTAAATTCAAAAAGAATTTAAGTATATTTCCTGAAAGCCTGACGATTTCTGAAAAATCGTTAGACGTAACTTGGAACGATGGACGCCAGCAGGGCAGTTATAGTAAAGACTAAATAAAAAAAGTCCGACACTAAGTCGGACTTTTTTATAGCTCATATTTTAATGATTGACCGCAGCAAGTTGCTCAGCGTTATAGCGTGCGCCCATGTTTGGGTATCTCGCAATAATTGCGTCGATTTCTGCTAAATCTGCCGCTGTTAAATCAAGGTCTACAGCACCAGCATTTTCTACAAGTCGCTCGATTTTACGCGTACCCGGAATTGGAATAATGTCTTCACCTTGCGCCAAAATCCAAGCCAAAGCCAGTTGAGCTGCTGTCGCATTTTTGCTTTGAGCAAAGTCGCTAAATGCTTGCGCCAAGCTTTGGTTATTTTTCCAATTATCGCCTTGATAACGCGGTAACTGGCGACGGAAATCGTTTTCTTCTAGGTTGCCGACATCGAGCGTATTGGTGATTAAACCACGTGATAGCGGTGAATACGGCACAAGGCTAATGCCTAACTCACGAATAGTTTGCAAATGGGTTTGCTCAAACTCACGAGTGAGTAGCGAATATTCATGTTGAACCGCTGCAATCGGGTGAATCGCATGCGCTTTACGAATGGTTTCCGCCGACGCTTCACTGAGTCCTAGATAACGAACTTTACCTTGTTGGACCAAGTCAGCCATGGCGCCAATGGTGTCTTCAACTGGAATATTCGGGTCTATACGGTGTGCATAATACAAATCGATCACGTCTGTATTTAAGCGTTTTAAACTGTTTTCGACTGCAACTTTAATCCACTCTGGAGAACCGTCGATATAAGACTCTAAAGAGTTTTGTGGGTTAAGGTTGTCTTCTTTATAACGGAAGCCAAATTTGGTCGCCAAGAATACTTTGTCGCGATGTTTTTCTAAAACTTTTGAGAGCAAAACTTCGTTTGCGCCGTTGCCATACATGTCGGCGGTGTCCCAAAAGTTAATGCCGAGGTCTAAGGCTTTTTCTAGGGTTGCAATGCTTTGTGTGTCGTCTGAGGCACCATAGGCAAAGCTCATTCCCATGCAACCTAAACCAAGTGCTGATACTTTTTCGCCTGTTTGTCCTAAAGTTCTATATTTCATTTTTCATACTCTTTTTTGCAAAATCACTTGAGTAGAAAAACTATAAAATGCTTTGGCTCAAACTGACGTATAACATTCAAACCAATAATTATAAAATTCAAACAATCTGTTTTTAGGCCACACAGTCTTCGCGAAACTTTTTAGGTGAAAAACCCGTATTTTTCTTAAAGAAGTTGGTGAAATACGCTGAATATTCAAAGCCTAAGCTATAGGCAATTTCAGAAATATTCCAACTGGTGTGTTGTAACAGCGCTTTGGCTTCTTGCGTAATACGCGAGCTAATATGTTCAGAGGTGGTTTTACCTGTGGCTTCTTTTACAGCTCGGTTTAAATGGTTCACATGCACCGACAGGCCATAGGCATAGTCATTTGCCGTTTTGAGTTTAAGCTGAAAATGTGGCGAGTCGATTGGGAACTGGCGCTCTAATAATTCAAAGAACAAATGGCAAATCCGAACCGCAGCATTGCTATGTTTTTCAAACTGTTGGGTCGGTTGCATTTTCATGGCTTCATGCACAATCAGGTGCAAATAGTTTCTTAAAACGTTGTATTTATGAATGTAGTCTGAATTTATTTCAGTCATCATCTTTTTGAAAATAAATGAAATTTCATCAACCTGTTGGTCGTTTAAAAAATATAGTGGGTCGCCGTCGACTTTAAACAGCGGTGAGTCTTTTAAAAAACTTTGTCGAGACTCTTGGTTTACAAACTCTTCGGTAAATAGACAAAACCAGCCAGCTTGTTCAGGCGAATTAATTTCCCAAGCGTAGGGAACCATCGGGTTTGAAAACAACAAAGCAGGGCGGTCTACTCGTATCCAGCGGTTAGCGTAGTGAAGGTCGCCTGTACCTAGAACCAGTGAAATTTTATAATAATCGCGGCGACTATAAGGGGTGAGAAACGAGCAGGCATCGCGTTGGAAAACGTTAAAATGTCCAAACGAAGTCGATGGAACCGAGTAATCGCTATCTCTGGTTAAAGAAAAGCGGCGATAAAAATCATGTATGGTTTCCATGTCTTTGCCTGCATGCGTTATCAATTTATTTAAAGTTATAAAATTCAAACTTTATTTACTGTAGCTTTTATTTATAACGTGATCAATC